>CAKPJL010000001.1 GCA_934162655.1 uncultured Clostridia bacterium
ATACAGCTTTTTTGTAATGTCAAGTATTTATTTATAATATTAACCTTTTTGACAAAACTAGTGGGGTTTTGACAAATTTATTTGTTTAAGTTAACCTATAACAATTTCTTGCCTTTTTTTTATTAATATGATATACTTAACTGACCAAATTTATGGTTATAATGGAGATGAAAAAATATGTTATGTTCTGTATGCAAAAAAAATGTAGCTGTAATATTTATAAATAAACTTGGAAAAGATGGAAAACCAGAGGCTAATCCTACTGGGCTTTGCATTGAATGTGCAAAAAAGCAAGGAATAGATCCTGTATCAAATATAATGAACCAAATGGGAAACATTTCAGATGCTGATTTAAATAATATGTCTGAACAATTTGAATCAATGCTTTCTGATATGGACATATCTGATGTTGAAGACTTAGAAGTAGATGAAAATGGCCAACCAAAAAATCCATTTTCAATTGGAAAATTATTTGGATTTTTTCCATCAAAGAATAAAAAAGATACTAGTGAATTAAAAAGTGATTCAGCTGAAAATGACTCTAATAAGAGTGATAAAAAGACAAAATCAAAAAAGGATAGAAAAACTAAATATCTTGATACATTTGGTGAAAACTTAACAAGAAAAGCACGTAATGGTGAACTAGACAAAGTTATTGGAAGAAAAGAAGAACTTGAAAGACTAATAGAAATACTAAATAGAAGATCAAAAAACAATCCTGCACTTATTGGAGAACCAGGTGTCGGTAAAACTGCCATAGTTAACGCACTTGCACTAGAAATTGCAGCTGGAAATGTTCCTGCAAAATTAATTAACAAAGAAGTTTATTTAATAGATATGACTTCACTTGTAGCGGGTACACAGTTTAGAGGACAATTTGAGGCTAGGATTAAAGGTATAATTGACGAATGTAAATCATTTGGAAACATAATATTGGCAATTGACGAAGTTCATAATATAGTTGGAGGACTAGAACACGATAATTCGATGAATGCAGCGAATATGTTAAAACCTGCACTTGCAAATGGTTCTGTCCAATTAATTGGTGCAACTACTCTAAAAGAATATAGAAAGTATATAGAAAAAGATAGTGCCCTAGAAAGAAGATTCCAACCAGTTATTGTTGATGAACCTACCAAAAAAGACTGTATTGAAATATTAAATGGTATAAAGGAATATTATGAAAACTATCACAAAGTAAAAATCTCTGATGAAATAGTAAAACAAGCTGTGTATCTTTCTGACAAATATATACATGATAGATTTTTACCAGATAAGGCAATAGACTTGATTGATGAAGCATGTGCAAGAGTAAATCTTGAAAATGTTGTACTATCAAAACTTGAAAAACTTGAATCAAGCTTAGAAGAAATAACATGTGAAGAAAAAGAGCTAGAAGAAGATATGCAAAATATTGACGATGCCAAAGATGAAAATAATACTAAGGTACAAGATACCCAAAATTATGAAAAAGCTGCTAAATTAAAGGAAAGCAAATGCAAAATAGAAACTCAAATTAAAGAGTTAAAAAAGCAAGTCAAGCCTTCCGTTTTAGATATAGATCATTTAGCAAGAGTAATTGAGCTTTGGACTAAAATACCTGTATCTAAAATAAAAGAAGAAGAAAGTGCTAAACTTTTAAACTTAAATGAAAACTTAAATAAAAGAATAATAGGTCAAGAAAACGCAACAAAAGCAATTTCTAATGCTATTTTAAGAAAACGCTCTGGAATAATTGATGAAGTAAAACCACCTTCTTTTATATTTGTAGGTCCTACTGGTGTAGGAAAAACCGCACTTGTAAAAAGGCTTGCATATGAACTATTCGATACAGAAGATAATGTTATAAAACTTGATATGTCAGAATATATGGAATCTCATAGTGTATCAAAACTTATAGGTTCTCCTCCTGGATATGTAGGTTATGATGATGCAGGACAACTAACAGAAAAAGTAAGAAGAAATCCATACAGTATTATACTTTTTGATGAAATTGAAAAAGCACATCCTAGTGTATCTAATATGTTACTTCAAATATTAGATGAAGGCAAACTAACAGATTCACAAGGTAGAAGTGTTTCTTTTAAGCATACAATAATAATACTTACTTCAAATCTTGGAACAAATTTTAGAAGTGATAATTATGGATTTACTAGTACTCCTACTCTTGAAAGAGATATGCTACAAAACAAAGTAAATGATGCACTAAAAGAGTATTTTTCACCTGAATTTTTAAATAGAATCGACGATATTATTGTATTTAATAAATTATCTCATGATAACATTGTAAAAATAGCTTCAATATTACTTGATGAATTAAAAGAGCAAACTAGCCAAAAGGATATATTATTTGATTACACAAATAATGTATTGGAATTTATAGTAAATAAAGGATATAATGATAAATTTGGTGCTAGACCACTTAAAAGAGCAATTCAAAAATACATTGAAGATTTGCTTTCTATTGAGTTTATAAAGAAAAATATCACACCAAATGTTAAATTTACACTTGATGTGGAAAATAATAATATTATTATCAAATAAAATATTTAGATAAAAAAAGTTGTAAAAAATTAATTTTACAACTTTTTTGTATTCTACACTGACTTATATTTCTATATCTTCTATTATTAAATCAAGTTCCTTTTTAGAATTTACATCTATCCCTTTTTTTAATTCTTCTATTAACTCTTCTCTTAAGGTATTTCTATATATTTCTATTTCTTGGTATATGGTACTTAATACCTTATCTTCCTTATTATAAACAATAACTCTATCTTCTCTATCATTTATTGCTACTTTATAATGATTAGGACAATATTTATTTATTTTTCTTTTATATATCAATTTTTGATTACTCTCTTCTACTATATCGTAATTTTCATTTAATTTTTTTTGCTTTTCTTTCTCCCTTTGCTTTAACTCATCAAGTGTAGTTCCATAAACAATATTTTTATTTATTATAGATTCGTCACAAATAGTATAATAATCTTCATATATTAATTCTATATCATAACTTTTCTTTGATATAACAGGTGTATATATATCAACTTTTTCCTCTATATCATTCTCGTTATATATTGTGTTATTTTTTTCTTCATCTGACTTATTTTTTACAAGTTGCACCCCTATAAATATCCCTATAACAGTTAATATTACTACAAGACCTATTAAAAATACTCTATACCAAAATGTTCTTACCATATTTTACCACCTAAAAATATTTTCTTCATTTTTTTAATTTATATACTTATTATAAATTAATTTTCAAAACTTTATTTTTTTCTGTTATATGATAATTCAAATTATACTTATCTAAAACTTCAAGAGTTTCTTGTGATGGGTGATTATATATCTTTTTATAAGAAGATATTAAAGAAATTTTTGGCATTACTTTTTTTATAAAATTCTCTGATGATGATGTCTTAGAGCCATGGTGACCTACCTGTAAAACACAAATATTATTTAATAAAGTATTATTTTTACTTAAAATATATGTTTCTGTTTCTTTTGTAGCGTCTCCCATAAACAAAAATTTTTTAGAATCAATACTAAATAAGTATACCGTACTATTTGAATTAATTTCATCTAAAGAAGCAATTTTTTCATCTTTTCTTGGACAAATACATACTACATTAAAATTTGCATTTATCGCAATTTTTTCACCTTCACTTAATTCTTTTAAGTTTATATTTCTATCATCTACAAAACAAATAAAATTCTTATACTCTTCATTTATTTTATGCCATATTTTCCCATATGCTACATTTTTTATATCTATATTTTTTGAAATACCATATAATCCATTTACATGGTCTTCATGAAAATGAGTTATAAATAAATAGTCTATACATTTAATATTTTTAGCTTGTAAATATTTATTTAATGTGGTGGCTGCAAGACCATCATTAGTAGAGCCTATATCTACTAATATAGTTTTTCTATCCTTTCTAATAAGTGCCATATTTCCCTGCTTTACATTAAAATATAGAACATAATCTTCAAAATAATTTATATATATCTGCTCTGAAACAATAAAAATTATAAAAATAAAGCTAACTAATCTAATTAGTTTGTATAATTTATTTCTTAAATATTTTTTATCTAAAACTAATCTTTTAATAATTCTATCTTTTAAAATAATCATTACAAGTATAGTATAATACATTAAAATAGATATTACACTTGGCATAGCAATGTTAACTCTAACACTGCAAGCATTTAATATTTTAGATATTTTTATTAGAGCTCTTAAAGAAATAAAACAAGAGTTGAACAAAATATCTGGTATGTAAAAAAAATAAATGGATAATATAGCAACACCACCGACAATTCTTATAAAATATATAAATGGAATTATTATTAAGTTAGATAAAAATGTAATAAAATTAAATGAATTATAAAGATATATTTGAAGGGGTAAGGTTGATATAGTAACACAAATGGTAAAACACAAATATTTAGTTATAAGAGAAATTATCTTTAATAGTTTTTTATTAAAATACGACTTACTATTTTTGATAAATATCCTTAATACCCTTGCTTTAAAAAATGAATTAATATTATTATAGAAAAACATTATAGAAAGTATAGATAAATATGAAAAAATCAAAGAAATATTAAATATATTATAAGGGTTAATTAGAACTAGTATATAAATAGAAATAATAACTTTTAATTCTTTACTTATAGCCATTTTGCCATAAAATATTATATTAATAATAATTATAATAAAATTTCTAATAAAGGATGTTTTAAAATCAGCTAAAATAAATATAATAATAATTGCAATTAATTTAAATATATTAATACTCTTCCTACTATACACACATCTTAATTTTTCTATTAGAAACATCATAAAGTAAATACTAAAAGATGACATGCTTAATATATGGGAAATACCTATTTCAGACATATCTTCTTTTATAGATTCATCTAAATATATCTTTTCTGAAAGTAGTATAGATTTAATTAAACCAGCCTCTTCTTTTATTAAATTAGAATCAATTTTATCTTCTATATCTTTTTTTAGTTTAAATATTTTTTTAAATATAAAATTACCACCAGAATTCTCACTAATTATAACTTTACTTGTAATAAGTGTTCCGCAAATATTATTAGAATTTAAATATCTTTTATAGTTAAACTCATATGGATTTTCAAGTCTTTCATAACTTGACATTTTACAATTAGCTTCTAGCACATCCCCATAAATATATTTACTTGCGTTTAGTTTTTCCTCTTCACTATTAGTATATATTTTTAATAAGAATATATCGTTTTCCATTTTTACTTTATATGAAACATTATTTTCACCTATATTTTCTAGGTTTAAGACTCTTAAAGAAATTTTTTTATTAAAATTAAATGGTTTATATTTGAATTCAAATTTGTAGATATAAAATATCGATTTAATAATTAGTAAAACAAGCAAAAATACAATTATAATTCTTTTGTATTTTTTAACATATGAAAAAAATTTATTGATAAAAATCACTCCTATAAGAAAAAAATATTAAATAAATAATAACAAAGTAATTAATAAATGTCAAGAAAAAAAGTCCTTATAGCAAAAAAACTATAAGGACACCCTCTTATATCTCACCTATTATAATCTTACATATTTTGGAGTTGAAAAATCATAATTAGAAATAAGCTCACCTGTTGGTAAACTAAGTTCTAAATTATTAGTTACTAAGTCAGTGTAACTATAAGACAACTTATTATCTGTTTCATCTTCCTTAAATACAAATAAATTAGAATATGTACTATCTATAACACCTTTTTTAAATACACATTTATTTCTTCCTATGTTTGCTTTAACAAAGACTTCTTGTCCAACATAATTTTCCACGTCTTGCTTAATCTTAAGTAGTGAATCTTTTGATACCATATATATCACCCCATAAGTAAGTAACTCTTACATGTCGTATTATAGCATTTTGACTAATATTTGTCAAAGGAAGTTTATGTAAAAAAAGTATACATATTTCAATAATATGTATACTTTAATTTAAATATTTAGCATATAATCTAATAACTATCATTCAGTTCAAATCAAATGTTACAAAAATATTTTTTTTACATTTCTCTACAAACTTTTTTCTATATACTCTACGGCTTTTTTTAGTTGTAAATCACTATCATATGGAACTGTCATATCTCCTCTATGTTCTTCATCTAAATTTACTTCTATATCTGGAATTATACCATTTTTATGTATTTCTATTCCACTTGCAGTATAATATTTAGCAGTTGTAATTGAAAGTGCACCACCAAATGAAAGTTGTTTTGTACTTTGAACTATTCCTTTTCCGTATGTTTTTGTTCCAACAATTACACCTTTATTACTATCTTTTACAATTCCTGATAAAATTTCTGAGGCACTAGCTGAATTTTCGTTTACTACAATTGCTAGTGGTATATTAATCTCATCTTTTGATGTCGTTTTATATATCTTTTCTACTCCGTATCTTGATACTAATTTTAACGCATCTGACTCAGGTACAAGTAAATTAGCTATTTTTAAAGTTTGATCAACCAAACCACCTGGATTGTTTCTCAAATCAATTATAAGCCCTTTTATATTATTACCCATTAGTTTATCATATTCTTTTTTAAATTGATCATAAATTTGATTTTCAAACGCCCAAATTCTTATATACCCTATATTGTTATCCAATATTTCTGAACTAATATTATTATTTTGAACCTTTTTTCTTAACACTTCAAATTCTTTTAGTTCTTCGCCTCTTCCAACAATTAATTTTACCTTTGTCCCCTCTTCACCTTTTATAACATCTATTTGATCCAAATAGTTATCTATTGTAACTCTTGTATTTTCTATATAGTATATAACATCTCCCGCTTTTAGTCCCACTTCTTCTGCAGGTGAACCTGGCATAAGTCCAAGTATTAAAATACCATCTTTTTGAACATCATATGTTAAATGTACACCTATTCCTACATACTCCTCTGTTCCCTCAATTAACATTTCTTCAAAATCTTCTTCACTGATATATCTAGTATATGGATCTTTTGTTGAGCTTGCAATACCAGATATAGCCCCCTCAACCATTGTATCAAAATCCACTTCATCTATATATTCATCATATACTCTTACTAATGCTTCCCTTATTTTTGATAAAGCATTATCAACATCATTTTTAGAAGCACCTGATTTGTTTTTCTTATACTCTATATTAGGAGATATTACTATAAATATACTCCCTATAACAATAGTACATATTATAATAATTATAGAAGCTGTTATTGCCTCACGCAGTATTTTCTTTATTCCTAAATTTTTATCTTCTTCCAAACTTATTACCTCTCAATCATACAATAAATTATATTATATAATATGCAAATAGTCAATTTTTAAATTCCATTTTATTTATTTTTTTATGTCCATCAGCTATAGGATAAAACAGTTGATTTGCAGCCAATTTTATGATATAATGTTATTGTAAGATGTTAAAGTCAGATTATAAAATTTTATAAATCTTTTTTTATCTAGACCATGTCTAGTTTATATAAAAAATAACATATTACGGAGGATATTACTATGAAAAAATTTATCGCTTTAATTATGTCTGCTATACTTGCCGTTTCAATGCTTACAATAAATGTATCGGCTGCAAGCAGTAGTAAGGTTATAGACCTAGACATAAACACTACTTTATCTATTCTTACCGAGTCAAAACTTTCATATGGCTACACTTCAGATGACGGTTCTGAAATTGTAGGTATGAGACGGAAAAAAGTAAGTGACGGCTGGGAATATATCTTAACTCCCAAAAAAGAAGGTATAGCTTCAATTCAAATAGGATCTAATTTTAGGTATACAATTAATGTATATGAGCCTATTGAAGTTGAAGTTGGACAGTCCGTAACATATGATATAAATGATGTTGCTAATTTCTCATACAAACGGACAAACAAAAACTTTAAGGTATCTTCTAAAAAAGTTTGGGATAAAAGACAGTTTACCTTTATTGCTAAGAAAGCTGGAACCACCAAGGTAAAAGTATATTCTGGTAATCAGAAAGTATATACCTTTTATTTAAAGGCAGTAGAAAGACAAATACCAGAGTATTCCTTAAAGATGATTGGCGGAGAATGCTTAGACTTTACTGTAAATACAAACTCCTCTATCTATGCTCTAACGCCAGAGGGTTCTCCTGTGTCAGTAACAGGCATTTCAGATGGACACATTGTTAATCTTTATGCAAATAACAGTGTTAATTCATCAGATGCTACAATTACAGTAATCGATGCAAATACCTCAATGTCTTTACTAAAATTAAATGTATCAGTTGAACCGGTAAGACTTTCATATATTCCTACTTTATCCATAGGAACGGGATTTATGGCAAGCATAAGCGGCATATATTCTGGTTCTGCTCCAAATGTATATTTTGTTTCTTCCAACACATCAGTTTTAACCGTTGATGAACAAGGAAATTGCATTGCAAATGGATATGGCACAGCAAAGCTTTATGCTTGTTCAACGTACACAAATGAGGTACTAGATTACGGTGTGATAAATGTAATATAATTATTAGCCCAAGTCAAATATGACTTGGGCTTTTTATTTTCAAAGTATGTCAATTATCATAAAAATCAACAAACTTTTTTATATAATATTGACTTAATAGCCATTTTATTGTATAATTTAGAGGTAAATTTAGAAATACTTATATAAATTTAAAAAAATAGAAAAAAACCTAAGTATTTCCCACTGGAGGGAGGGAAAAATATGCCAGGAATTAAAATAAAAGATAATGAAAGTTTAGATAATGCACTTGCTAGATTTAAAAAGCAATGTGCAAAGTATGGCGTGCTTGCTGAAATACGTAAAAGAGAACACTATGAAAAACCAAGTGTTAAAAGAAAGAAAAAATCAGAGGCAGCTAGAAAAAGAAAACATTAGAAATTTAAAAGGGAGACACTTATGTTCTCCCTTTTTTCTATTTATATGCTATCCTTATTTATCATTATATACTCTCCCAGCTTGAGACTTCCAAGTTCTAAGTTTCCAATTGCAATTCTCTTTAGGCTATACACTATAATACCTAAAGCTTCACACATTTTTCTAATTTGTCTATTTTTTCCCTCTGATATAGTTAGCTCTAAATGATTTTTATCTATCATTTTAGCACTAGCCTTGTTCGTTATATATCCACCTATATCTACTCCTCTACACAAGGCATCTAGCTTATCTTTTGTAACTTCTTGATGTACTTCTACTACATATTTTTTCTTTATTTTATTTCTTGGATGAATTATACTATTTGCAAATTCCCCATCATTTGTTAGAAGTAACATACCTTCTGTATCCATGTCAAGTCTTCCAACAGGAAATACTCTTACATTTTCATGAATTAAATCCATAACACATGGTCTATTAAATTGGTCTGATGATGTTGTTATATATCCTTTTGGCTTATTTAACATTATATACACTTTTTTCTCTTCTTTAGTAATATTTTTTCCATTAACTTGTACTATATCATTATCCTTTACATCTATTCCTAGTGAAGATATGATTTCCCCATTTATACATACCTTTCCTTTAGATATAAGTTCATCTGCTTTTCTCCTAGAGCATACTCCTGACATAGCAATATATTTATTTAATCTCATATTTTACCTCATTTTAAATCACAATGTGTATTTATTCTCATATTATATATTATCATAAATATTTATGTTAATATATATTTTAAGGCTAAATTAAAATTTAGCCTTAGCTTTTTTATTTTTCTTTTTTTCTTAAAGTGTCTAATACATTTTCAAATTCCTCTGGTGGTTTTATATTAAATTCCATATATTTTGATGTAGTTGGATGTATTATTCCAAGTGTCATAGCATGAAGCATATGTCCCTTTACTCCAAATTTATTATCACCTTTTCCATATGTATCATCACCTAAAAGACAGTGCCCAATTGATGCTAGATGAACTCTTATTTGGTGCGTTCTCCCTGTTTCTAATGTTGCCTTTATGTATGTTATATTCGAAGAATAAAATCTTTCTAATACCTTTACATGAGTTATAGCCTCTTTTGAATTTTTAGAAGTTACAGCCATTTTCTTTCTATCTTTTTCACATCTACCAATAGGCTTATTTATAGTTATATCATTTTCTTTTATTATACCCTTTACAAGAGCAACATACTCACGCTTTATGCTATGCACCTTAAATTGTTCTGATAATTTTTTGTGAGCATTATCATTCTTTGCCACTACTAAAATCCCGGATGTATCTTTATCAATTCTATGTACAATTCCAGGCCTTATAACACCATTAATAGAAGAAAGCCTATCTTTATGTGAATACATCAAAGAATTAACTAAAGTTCCTGTATAGTTGCCGTTTGCTGGGTGTACTACCATTCCCTTTTTTTTATTTATAATTATGATGTCGTTATCTTCATATAAAATGTCGATATCTATTTTTTCAGCTACTGCTTCTATTTTTTTATCTTCAATATCTTTTACACTAATTACATCGTCTTTTCTTAAATTATACCCAGCTTTTACCACCTTAGAATTGACAAGTATATTGCCATTATCTATAAGATTTTTTATGTAACTTCTGGTTTTTCCTACAAGTAACCCGCTAAGATATACATCAAGTCTAGTTCCTACATTATCATACACAATATATTCCATTTTTTTACCTCAAAAAAAATCTAGATATATTTTATCAAAATATACTTAGATTTTCAATAACATTTATTAATTTGAACTCTTTCTTTTCAACTTCTTAAAAAGCTTTACTTCTGTTCCTTCATTTTTAGTAGAATCTACCACTATCTCATCCATAAAGCTCTCCATTATAGTAAATCCCATTCCAGCATGTTCTTCCTCAGGCTTAGAAGTATATTCAGGTGTCATTGCAAGTGCTATATCCTCTATTCCAACTCCAAAATCTTTTATTACTATTTCTATACTTTCATCTTCAACATTTAGATTACATTTTACTATAATTATATTTCCTTCTTTATTATCGTATCCATGTTCTATTGCATTGGTAACAGCCTCGGAAACAGCTGTCTTTATATCAACAATTTCATCAACTGTAATATTTAAGTTAGATGCAAATGTTGTTACAGCAAGTCTTATAGTAGATACATTTTCTAGCCTCGCATCAATTTTTATTTCCATACTATTATTCATATCATTCACACCTCATAGATATATTTTTACCAACAGAAGAAAGCTCTATTACCCTTTTTACTGTACTACTAGGATTTAAAATAGTAAGTTTTGAATCCATTAATTTAACTAAGTTATATCTTCCAATTAAAAGTCCTATACCACTACTATCCATGAATTTAACCTCACTTAAATCAAGTGTTACTTCATCTGGTTGATAACGCATTATATATCCATCTATTATAGTCCTTAGTTCCTTACAAGAATTCATATCAAGTTCTTCATTTAAATCAATCTTTAAATTTCCCCCTTCAAAAAAATACTTCATTAAAATATCACCTCAATGGTAGTATAACATATAAATAGTGAAAAAAATGTAAAAAAAAGAAGACAGCCAAAATTAATTGGTTGTCTTCTTGCTCTCAAGTTAGAGCTTTATTTTACGAGGTTGGGGAAAACCTCACACTTAGTAACTCATATCAACAACATACTGCTGCTGACCTTCGATATTACCGCCACTTACAGAGATAACGCCAGAACCTGTTGATCCACTTGACAAATCTATTTCAACACGATAAAGATTTTCGTTTATGCGGATAACATTTGCACCTTCCGGAGCCTGAATTACTTCGTCACCAGTAGGATTATCAATATAGATTGATACATCAGCATAGCCTGTGTCATTCCGGTCAAATTCCTGGAAGTTAGCATTTGCAGCAGGCTTAGGTGCCGTCGTTGTGCCCGTAGTTGTTGTCGTTGCCGGAGTAGTTGTCGTCGACGGAGCAGTAGTTACTCTTGGTGTAGTAGTAGTTACGGGTTTAGGAGCAGGTGTCGTAGTCTCGGGAGGGAGCGTCGTAGTAGTTGTTAACCTAGATGTAGTAATAACCGGTGCAGGAGTTGTAGTTACCACTCTTGGAGTTGTTGTTATAGCCGGTGTAGTAGGCTGAGTGTTGATAATAGGTGCCGGTCTTGTAGTATTAGCAGCCGAAGTCGTTGTAGTCGGAGGCAAAGTTGTCGGAATTATCTCTGAGATATTAGCCTGAGAAATATTAGCAACGCTTATATTAGCTTCGGTAATGTTTGCAACGCTTATATTAGCCTCAGTAATATTTGCAACGCTTATATTAGCCTCAGTAATATTTGCAACGCTTATATTAGCTTCGGTAATATTGGCCTCAGTGATATTTGCCTTTGTAATATCTGCCTCGGTAATATTTGCCTTTGTAATATCCGCCTCAGTGATATTTGCCTTTGTAATATTCGCCTCAGTGACATTTGCCTCAGATATATTGGCAGTAGATATCTCTGCTTCAGAAATATCTACTTTAGAAATTTCTGCTTCAGATATCTGTACCTTTGAAACTTCCTGTTCCTGTACTTTTTCAGTACCAACATTAAGCTCATCAACATTAAGGACCGGAATTTCATCTCCAGAAAGTTTTGTTTCAAAAATTCCATTACAGAGACCGTATAATATGAAGCATAACATGGCACAAGATGTAAAGATTCCTATTCCTCTTAAAATTGCACCAGTAAGAACACCAGCCTCAATTAAGAAAAGGACAAAGGATACAATGGCAGCCACTATAACTGAAAATAACATTATTCCCCAGTTAGAGAATATGATGCTTCCGAACATGCCAATAATCAACGCTATAAAAAGTATTATAGCAGAATTTTTTAAGAACTCTCGTGTTCTGTTTTTCATAAACTTTTCCTCCTTATAGTAAAAGTATGTTTTAGTTACATCTATGAAAATTGCCCCAATCGATTCCCCTTTCAATTGAAAGCAAGATAAAAAAGAATAATTATGTTCTTTACATAATATTTTACCTACAATTATATTATAACATAATTAACATAAAAATGCAATAAAAAGCAAAAAAAAGATGTAAAATTTAAAGTTTTTTACATCTTTTTATAAGCTATTTTATACGTTTAGCCATAACAACAAATCTACCATTATTTTGTGAATATTCACAAGTTGAAAGTGTTAATATATCATCATCTTTTGATACGCTAACACCAGTATCATACATACTTTTTGATTTAAAGTAATTTACAAAAGTAGTAAATTCATTATCGTTTGCAAAATTTGTATCTATATAAAAATCGTTATAATTATCTCCTGTAGTTTTGAACACACTAAATATTTGCCATTTATAGTTACCATTAAGTGTTGAAAATTCTATTACATTATTTACATCATAAAATTCTTTTTTAGCATAATTTAAAATTGGTGTGAAATGATCATCAGTAGTAGTATTATGTCCATATATTACTAAGTTAGTGTATCCTGATAGATCATATTTTGAGTCGTAATCTAAAAAAGTTTCTCCCCATGCTGTTTTATTTCCGTCTCTATCATTTCTTAAATATCTATTATTGTCTTTAGCTTGAAATATGGCAGTATCTATATTTGTACCTGGAACTTTTAACCAAGCTATTGCATCTTGGTAAGTTGCATTTAAAGCTATAATTTCATTTTGTAGGTTTCTATCTGATTCATTATCATCAGTAGTAATTATGTCTTCGATAACTGGTTCTTCATATATTTCTACTTCTTGATTATTTTTTGCTTTGTTTTTAATAAAGATACCTACTCCTAACGCTATAAGTAATACAGCAACCACTATACAAATTGCTATAATTATATTTCTCTTTTCTTTAAACATTTTAATTATTCCTCCTAATTACTCATTTGTACTACTCTTAAATTAAAGAGGGTCACAAATAAACTTCATGCCCTCTTTTTATTATAAACTTTCTCAAATTAAAAGTCAATTCCTGTGTTTGGATTATCTTTCCAATCAGATGGTTTTACTGGATCCGGTTTTACTGGATCCGGTTTTACTGGATCTGGTTTTACTGGATCTGGTTTTTCTTCTTCAGCTTTTTTAGCTATTGTAAATACATCAGAATTTGCAGCATTTGAACCATTTCCCATTGCATCTAGTGCAATTCCACCTGCTACTTTTATATATTTTCCTGCACCAACTGTACCTTGAATATTAGATAGGGTTACTATTCTTTGTGCATTACCACTACCAGATATTTTTATATCTGCTGTAAATCCTTCTAATTTTATTGCAGATTCTCTCATAGAAATATTAACAACTGCAATATTATCAGTAAAGTTTAATTTATATGTAACTGTTCCACCTTCATATACTGTTTTATTGTCAGGACCTTCTATTTTTAGAACTGGTGCTACATCATCTTTTTGAGCTATTGTAAATGCTTGTGAATTTGCAGCATTTGAACCATTACCTTTTGCATCCAGTGCAACTCCACCTGCTACTTTTATATATTTTCCTGCACCAACTGTTCCTTGGATATTAGATAGAGTTACTACTCTTTGTGCATTATCACTACCAGATATTTTTACATCTGCTGTAAAACCTTCTAATTTTATTGCAGAATTTCTTAAAGAAATGTTTGCAACACCTACATTATCAGTGAAATTTAATGTATAGCTAACTGTTCCACCAGCAAAAACTGTTGCAGAACTTGGTGCACTTATTACTAATTTTGGTGCTTCGCTGTCTTTTGATTTTACTGTAAATACGCTTGAATTAACAGCATTTGAACCATTACCTGTGCTAGTAAGTGCAACACCACCAGCAACTCTTATATATTTTCCAGCACCTACGCCTTGAATATTAGATAGGGTTACCATTCTTACATTTCCTGTACCAGAAAAAGTCTTTGTAGCTGTAAAACCTTCTAATTTAATAGCACTATCACGTAAACTGATATTAGCTACATCACCAGAAAATGTTAATTTAAATGTTACGCTTCCACCTTCTTCAACTTCTGTTGAACTTGGAGCACTAATTTGTAAAGCACAAATTGTTGCATTTACACTACTAAATGGCATTGTTACAAATGTCATTGCAAAAATTGCAAGTAATGCAAATGCCTTTCTTAATTTAATATTTTTTACCATTTTTAATTCCTCCATTTTTAATACATTATCATTTTAACATACTTTACATAAAATTGCAATACTTTTTTAATATTTTTTCAAAAAATTTAAAACTGTATATTGAATATACAGTTTTATCTATTACAAATTATGTTTATTATCTAAATTTATTCCTGCCATTTGTGTATACATTAATGTAGATGCAACATCTGTATGTCCAAGCATTTCTTGAACTTTTTTAATTTCAGTACCTGTCTCTAACATATGTACAGCAAAAGAATGTCTTATAGTATGTGGCGTTATATCTTTTTGAATATTGGCTTCATCTTTATATTGTTTTAATATTTTCCAATACCCTTGTCTTGTCATTTTATTTCCATTAGTATTTATAAATAAAGTTTTCTCATCTTCTGTTTTAATTAAAAGTGGTCTTACCTTATTCATGTATTCTTTAAGACATTTTAGAGATAATGCTCCAAGAGGTATATGTCTTTCACTGTTCTTTTTTCTAACCTTAATATATTTTCCAGAAAGGCTAACATCTTCTACTCTAAGTGAGATTAATTCAGTTACTCTTATACCAGTTGCATATAAAATCTCAAGCATTGCCTTATCTCTTTGCCCTTTTAATTCATTAGTATTTGGTTGTTCTAACAATTTTTCAATTTCACTAGAAGATAAAATCATAGGCTCTTTTCTATCTACTTTTGGTGCATCAACTTTTTCTGCAATATTTTCTTCTGCAAGTCCTTTTGAAAGTAAGAACTTATAAAAAGCTTTTACTGAAGCAATAGATCTAGAAATAGTAGAATTAGATTTATTATTTTCTTCCAAATGGTTAATATATTCTTGCATATCTGATCTTCTTAAATCAAATACTTTTTTTCCTTGTTTTTCAAAATAATCACTAAATTGGATTACGTCTCTTTCGTAAGAAGCAAGTGTATTTTCTGTTGCTTGTCTTGCTTTTAGGCTGTCAATAAATTCGTCTATCATTATCTTCATGTTTAATTCCTCCAAATCTGCCACTATTTTATAACATTTTCTTAAATTTTGCAAGTGTTTTTTAAAAAATTATGTAATGTTACACGAATTTATCAACTTTATATATTTTTTAGGACTTATTATATGCTTTTCCATAAGTTTATAATTATAACTGACATAGTCTGTTCAAGTATTATTGATAAAAAAAACAAAGATACACTAACTATTATATTTTTAAGCTCTTTAATAAATGTAGTAACCAAAATATTTTTATCTGTTATATCAAAATGAAAATTAATTGCGTTTATTAGCGTATATATTAATGTAGGAAGATATATTATATTTGGTACAACAATTAAGCAAAGTATAGCATATATTCCATTTTTAACACCAAATATACTAAGTAGATTGCATGCATAAAAACCTATCGATATACCTTTTATAACCCCTATGAAAGTTGTAACCGGTGGGCCTATTATTAACAAGGCTGAAACATATATCAATATCATCATTACAATATTAAATTTACAAGAATTAATTATTATATTAATTTTATTATAATTTTCTAATTTAGCAATATTTAATGCATCAGTACATGTACCATTTACCTCTTCTATTACATAAGTCGGCAAAAAGTTATATATCATAATCCCTATTACTATACCAACTACTATAAATATAGATATTACTTTTATTACTTTAATATTTTGTCCTAAATAGTTTATCAAATATTTTTTCATAAATAAAACTCACCATACAACATAATATGTTATATAGTAAGTTTTATTCATACTAATTACTAAATTTATTTCTTTGCTCCACTGCTAAAGCATCGCATCTATTGTTATATTCATTTGTGCTATGTCCCTTAACTTTTTTAAAAACTACTTTGTGGTTTTTTATAAGACTCAAAAGTCTCTCCCATAGTTCAATATTTTTAACCTCAGATTTATCCTTCTTTTTCCAATTATTATTTTTCCATGAATATATCCAACCGTTTTGTATACTATTTACTACATAAGCACTATCGCTATATATAGTAACTATACATGATTCTTTTAACATTTCAAGCCCTTTTATTACAGCCAAAAGTTCCATTTTATTATTTGTAGTAAATTTTTCTCCACCGCAAATCTCTTTTTCTATACTACCATATATTAAAATTGCAGCATATCCCCCTGGACCAGGATTACCACTACATGCTCCATCTGTATAAATAACTACTTCTTTCATTTCATCCAACCTTTACTTTTTATAAATATTATGTTAATATATAATATATTACACATACAAGTATATTAACATATAATATATATTTTGTAAACATTAGGGGGTGTTTTTATAAAAGTTTTAGGAATTATTGCAGAATACAATCCGCTACATAACGGTCATATATACCATATAAATGAAGCAAAAAAAATAACAAATGCTGATGCAACAATAATAGCTATGTCTGGTGCTTTTACACAAGCAGGTAATATAGGTATAATAGATAAGTTTGAAAGAGCAAATATTGCACTCATGCATGGTGCCGATCTTGTAATTGAAATACCCCAAATATATGTACTTTCTAGTGCAAATTATTTTGCTTATGGTGCAATTACTTTGCTAAATTCCCTAAAAATTGTAGACAATATATGTTTTGGTTCAGAATGCAATGACATAGACATAATAAAAAGCATAGCTAATAAAACAATATCATATGATGATAAAATTTGGGAAGAGATAAAAAATATGAGGCAAAAGAACATTTCATTTGCAAGTATAAGGCAAAATTATTTCAAAGATATTCTAACTGATAATGAACTTAACATACTAAAAAATTCAAACGATATTTTAGGAATAGAATATATAAAATCGCTTATTAGACTAAATAGCTGTATAAAACCATTTATAATTAAAAGAAATTATCATTTTACTAGTTCTACCAAAATAAGGCAAGCACTAAAAAATAATGACAGTATAATTAATCTAGTTCCAGAAGATATTTACAGTATAATAAATGATAACTATGTATTAAATGATGAGATTTACAAAATAATTAGATATACTATTTTAAACAGCGACAAATTTTTACTTTCAAGTATTAAAGGAATATCGGAAGGAATTGAAAATAAGCTAATAAGTGAATTTAAAACATCTAAAACTTATGATGAATTTATAAGTAACATAAAATCAAAAAGATATCAAATGAGTAAGATAAAAAGAATATTGCTTAATTTAATATTAAATATAACAAAAGAAGATTTTGATTATTCACTTAAAAATAACATAACATATTGCCATGTATTAGCTTCAAATGATGTGGGAAAAAAGCTACTTTCTAATATTTCTAAAGCATCAAACATTAATATAATAACATCTATAAATGATAAAAAAATAAACAATTTATCTTCTGATATAAAAAAATATTTAGAATTTGACATAAAAGCTGAAAACATCTACTCTATACTAAGTGGTAAAGATATAAATAAAGATTACACAAATAAATTATAATTTGTGTAATCTTTTATTTTAATAACTAAAATCATAACAATATACAGCAAGTATTCTATAATCATTCTCTCCTATTTTTTTAACCGTGAACTTATATGTATTTAATACTTCTGAATTCATATAATCAATTACCTTTTCATCCTTATATAACTCTATATTTGATTCATTTGAAGGATATATACTATCAATATACACTTCATAAATACCTTCTGCATCAGTTTTATAAACCTTATTAATTTTTAAAATAAAATCCTTTATAGTGATAATTTCAATTACTGATACTTTATCATCTGATAGGCTATAACTTGAGTTTGAAAAGTCTATACTTGATCCAAATATTTCTTGTGATTTTTTATTCAATTCTTCTGTGCTAATTGTAATTATCCCGTCATTTGCTTTAAAATATACATTAGAAAGTATCTCTATTTTATCATTTTCATCTATTTTACCACTCTTAAATGATAACTTATATGAATTATTTACATATTCTCTTCTTTCAAGTATTTCATGAATTATTTTAGCACTTGCTAGTTTTGAATTTATATCTATCTTTTCATTTGCACTAAGTTTTACTTCTTCATAACCTGCAACGCCACTCAAATCTATTTTATCAGTGAACTCATCTTTTATTTCCACATCGTTAACCTTTTTTAGTGAATTTTCAATAACTCTCTGACTGCTTGCAATTATTATTTTATTATTAATTTTTGTAACAACTAATATAACTGCAAGGCCTACTGCAACAAGAACAAGGACATAAAAAATCCAACCTCTTTTGTTCATAATATCACCTCATAATATAACTAGATTATATTATATATTAATTTAAAAATCAACTATTTTTAATAAAAAAATAGAGTAATTTGAAATACTCCAAATTACTCTATTTATATAGTAAAATTACACTAATTCAACTATTGCCATATCTGCATTATCGCCTTTTCTTGATACTAGTTTAACTATTCTTGTATATCCACCTTTTGCTTCATATTTTGGTGCTATATCATTAAATAATTTTTCAGTTAAATCAACTGTTTTACCATTAAAATCTTTGATTTTAACTAATGTATTAAACATTTTCTTTCTAGCTGCAAGTTTTGAAGGCTTATCAACATTAACATTTACTTTAACTATTTCTCTATCAATAACTTCATATTTGTTTCCATTTTTTGAAGTTTTAGAAACCTTAACTTTTTTACCATTTTTATCTAATTTTGCCTTAGATATAGTCTTTTCTTTAACTTCAAAATTATCTTTTTCTTTTATAGCTAAATCTATTAAGCTATCTGCTAATGGTTTAACTTCTTTTGCTTTTGCAAGAGTAGTCTCAATTCTACCATTTAATATTAAAGATGTAACTAAGTTATTAAGTGTAGCCATTCTATGAGAAGTTGATCTGCTTAATTTTCTAGTTCCTGCCATGAAAAACATCCTCCCTTTTAATTAATCTTCTTTATTTTTAAATTCAAGACCTAAATCTTTTACTTTATTTGTTACTTCATCTAAAGATTTTTTACCTAAATTTCTTACTTTAATCATATCTTGCTCAGTTTTTGAAACAATATCTGCAACAATATTAATTCCGGCTCTTTTTAAACAATTATATGAACGCACAGAAAATTCTAGCTCTTCAATCGGTGTTTCTAAAAGTTTATCTTTCATAGATAATTCTTTTTGAGACATAATTGACATAGTTTTTGCAATTTCAGATAAATCTATAAACATTTCTAAATGTTCATTTAGTATTCTTGCTGCCATAGATAATGCTTCATATGGCTCAATAACACCATTTGTCCAAATTTCAAGTGTTAATTTATCATAATCTGCTCTTTGACCTACACGAGTTTTATCAATTTTAAAATTAACTTTTTTAACCGGTGTAAATATTGAATCAATTGGAAGTACATTTAGACTTTCAGTAGGATGAGTTGCTCTATCCCCAGGCTCATAGCCTCTACCTTTTATAGCAGTAAGTTCAATATCTAGTTCTGAGTTTTCATCTACATATGCTATATGTAAGTCTTTATTTACAACTTCTATTGTAGAATCTGTAATAATATCTGCTGCTGTAACCTCGCATGGACCTTTAACTTTTATTGACATTGTTTTTTCATCCATATCCATTGATTTTAGACATACTTGTTTTAAATTAAGTATTATATCTGTAACATCTTCTGTTACACCAGGAATTGTAGTAAATTCATGATTTACTCCCTTAATTTTTACAGTGTTTATAGCATATCCTGGAAGTGAAGAAAGTAATATTCTTCTTAGTGAATTACCAAGAGTAATTCCAAAACCTCTTTCAAGAGGTTCTACTTCAAATCTAGCATAGTAAGTATCCACATCAACTTCTACACATTTGATTTCTGGTCTTTGCATTTCAATCATTTTATTTCCTCCTTTAATGTGCTCTGATTACACACATTATTTTTTCATAAATGATTATTATTTTATTAATTAGTTTTTAGAGTATAACTCAACTATTAAGCTTTCTTGAACTTCAAGAGAAACATCTTCTCTAGTTGGTTTTCTTAAAACTTTAACTTCTGTTCTATCTTTATTTATTTCTAACCAAGATGGAACTGCTTTTAATTTATTAGCTTCTATTGAAGCTGTAATTGCTTTATTATCTTTTTTAGTATCTCTTACTGCTACTACATCACCAACTTTTACTATATAAGATGGAATATTTACTTTTTTACCATTTACAGTCATCATTCCATAACCTACAAGTTGTCTTGACTCAGCACGAGAGCTACCAATTCCCATTTGATAAGCTACATTATCAAGTCTTAGTTCTAATTGTTCAAATAGAATATCTGATGTTACTCCTTCACGTCTAAATGCTTCATTATAATATTTTCTAAATTGAGATTCAGAAACTCTATAATATGTCTTAGCTCTTTGTTTAGCTCTTAATTGAAGTCCATATTCAGATAGTTTTGATTTATTTTTTCCATGTTGTCCTGGAGCATATGATCTTCTATCAAGAGCACATTTACCAGAATTACATCTTGTTCCTTTTAAGAAAAGTTTTATACCTTCTCTTCTGCATTTTTTACAAACTGCATCTGTATATCTTGCCATTTTAATCTTACACCCCCACTATACTCTTCTTCTTTTTGGTGGTCTACAACCATTATGAGGTATTGGAGTTACATCTTTAATCATGTTTATTTCCAAACCTGCTGCTTGAAGTGATCTTATTGCTGCTTCACGACCAGCACCTGGTCCTTTAACAAATACTTCAACGCTTTTTAAACCATGTTCTTTTGCTTTTTCAGCTGCAACTTCTGCTGCTTGACCTGCTGCAAAAGGAGTATTTTTTCTTGAACCTTTAAATCCAAGACCACCAGCACTTGCCCAAGATAATACATTACCTTGTTCATCTGTCATTGTAATAATTGTATTATTAAATGATGATTGAATATGAGCTGCACCAGTTGATACATTCTTTTTAACTTTTTTCTTTGAAACTGTTTTCTTATTTGCTGCCATAGTCTACTATACTCCTTTCTTTCCTGCAACTACTTTTCTTGGACCTTTTACTGTTCTTGCATTAGTTTTTGATCTTTGTCCACGAGCTGGTAGTCTGTTTTTGTGTCTTCTTCCTCTATAGCAATTAATTTCCATTAATCTTTTAATGTTTAATGCTACTTCTTTACGAAGATCTCCTTCTACTGTATAATCTCTATCGATTATAGCTCTTATTTTTGCTTCATCTTCTTCTGTGAAGTCTTTTACCCTTTTATTAGGGTCAATACCTGCTTCTGCAAGTATTTTTAAAGATGCAGAACGGCCTATTCCATATATTGCTGTTAAACCTATTTCTGCTACTTTGTTTTTTGGTAAATCTACACCTGATATACGTGCCATAATTTCTACACCCCCACTTAACCTTGTCTTTGTTTGTGCTTTGGATTTTCACAGATTACTCTAACTACATTATTTCTTCTGATAACTTTGCACTTCTCACAAATTTTCTTTACAGATGGTCTTACTTTCATTTTTAATCCTCCTTAAAATCTTTGTTAATTAATTTAACAAAAGTAAGTAATATATAATAAACAAACACTAAATATAAACTATTTTGGGCTTAAAACAGTTTACAGCCGCTTCAGTTATTTGCTTATCGCATTTTTAGTAATTATTTAGCTCTCCATGTTATTCTGCCTTTTGATAAATCATAAGTTGATAATTCAAGTTTTACTTTATCGCCTGGTAAAATTTTAATATAATGCATTCTTAATTTTCCAGAAATGTGTGCAAGAACAATATGTCCATTTTCAAGTTCAACTTTAAACATCGCATTTGGTAATGCTTCTGTTACTGTCCCCTCAACTTCTATAACATCATCTTTTGCCATTTTGTGCCTCCTAATAATTACATAATATTTGCATAAATTAAATTTAAGCAAAATTAACATATTTATTATACCTTCTTTTTACTTAAAAGTCAACAAAAAAAAGACATTTTTTATAATTTTTAGTAAATATACTAAAGAAACAATTTGACTTTTTTTAAAAATATTGGTATAATGTCATATAATGTTTAATATTAAACAAATTTAATTAAATTTATTAGGAGGATCATTTTATGTATACACTTGTAGGAACCACTTGGAAATGTGCTATTAAATACATATCTACTGGGCATAAAAATGGTAACGTTCCAAAAAATGCGATAAGAGGCGGAAATGGTACATACATTTGTATTATCCCAGCCAAATACTACTTTACTTTCGTTGATGAAAATGGGAAATGCTACATTTTAGAACTATATTCTAAGCTAAAATCTAAATATCCAGGCAAACGGTTTACTAAAGCTTTTAGAAAATCATTAGAAGAAGAAATAAAAAGTACCCCCATTGAGACTCTTAATGTATTTTTAACATAGTATCTTAACAAAAGAGCAAAGCTATTAGCCTTGCTCTTTAATTTTTAATATAATACAGTAATCATAACCACGGGTATGACCCGTGGTTTTCTTCGATATCAAAAAAATTGAAATGAGTTAAAATTCATTTCAATTTCAAAATATTATAAAACATTATTTTTATCTTAGTAGATCTTCTTAGGTGTTTTCTTACCGTTTTTTAACCTTTAATATACTTTATAATATATTTTATTTAATTACTCTAATTAATCAAGTGTTAATATCTTTGGTCCATCCTTAGTAAGAACAATAGTATTTTCATAATATGCAGTAAGACCTCCATCTTGTGTAATAACTGTCCACATATCATCTGCTAAATAAACATCTTCACTTTTTTCACATATCATAGGTTCAATGGCTATCGCCATACCATTTCTAAGTCTTGGTCCTGTGCTTTTTTTCCCTATATTTGGAATTCCTGGGTCCTCATGCATCTCACGACCTATTCCATGTCCTTCAAAGTCTCTTAAAAGTGTAAATCCTTGTTTTCTTACATACGTTTCAATAGCATTTGATATGTCTCCTACCCTATTTCCTTCTACTGCCATATCAACTCCTGCAAAAAAAGCTGCTTCTGCTGTCTTTATTAGTTTTTTTGCCACATCTGATATTTTTCCAACTCCATAAGTACGGCCAGCATCTGAGTGAAAACCATTTTTATATGTTCCAAGATCTACACAAACAATGTCGCCTTCTTTTAATATAACATCATCTGATGGTATACCATGTATTATTTCATCATTTACAGATGTGCATATTGCCCACTCATAATCTTTTCCACCCTCATATGGACATTCTACTCCCATAAAAGATGGTGTAGCACCGTTTTGCTTCATAACCTTTCTTGCTACTCTATCAAGATGCCCTGTACTTACACCAGGTTTTATTTCTTTTTCTAATGCTTTTAGGACTAGTTTTAAAACTCTTGCAGATTCTTCCATTAATTCTATTTCTTTTTCATTTTTAATGTATATCATTTTTCCATCTCTTTTCTATATATCTAGTATGACTTTTTCTGGATGATTTGATGCATCCACTGTTTTTAAAAGTCCTGCATTTTTATAATAATTTATAATATCAGAAGAATTTTTCTTATAAGTTTCTATTCTTGCTTTTAAAGTTTCCTTTGTATCATCTGTTCTTATAAGTAGATTTCCTCCACAATCATCGCATACATTTTCAACTTTTGAAGGGAAATCTATACCATATGATTTTCCACATTTTTCACATTTTTTTCTTTCTAGAATTCTTCTAAAAGCAAGTTCATCTTCAACGACAAGCTCAAAAACCTTTGTAACTTCTTTTCCTTCTTCTTTTAACATTTTATCAAGTTCATGAACTTGTGTTATCGTTCTTGGATAACCATCAAGTATAAATCCATTCTTACAATCTTCTTGTCTTATTCTATTTCTTAACATATTTGTTATATCTTCATCAGATATTAACATACCTTTTGATAATTTTTCTGCTATTTTTTCGTCACTTATTGCAGCCTCTCTTAACATATCACCTGTTGAAATGTGTGGAATGTTTAAATGCTTAGCTAAAATGTCAGATCTTGTTCCCTTTCCTGTTGCAGGTCCACCCATAAATATATAAACCATTTTTATTCCCCCTTAATTTAACGAAAATATTTTACCATAAAATATGAGTAAAATAAAGTGATTTTTACATTTTTTTCAATTATTAAATAATTATTCATATATAGATATGTTTTTAACGCCGTTTTTACCTAAATTTTTCATACGAGCTCTTAATAACATTCTTCTTCCATCAGCAGTTTTAGTATATACTAAATCATGCTCACCTATTTTTTGTCTAAAATACTTAGAAAATACCTGTGCAAATTCTTTTTTTGTTGAAAGTACATTTGGTACATTATAATAATCATTTATTTGTTTTAAATTTTTATTTAGTCTTGCAATAATATATCTTTGATTATCTGTCTTAGAAAACACTTCATTTAAAGCGGTAGTAAAAATATTTGCCTCACTAGTTGTAGCACCTGTAATATAACACATTATATAATTTTCTTCCTTTAACATTTTTATCTTTATTTTACTTTTAGGGGTTTTTATAAATTTACATCTATAAAGTGAGTCAAGTGTAACCTCACTAACTAACCTAATATACCTTTCAGGTTTTCCTTTAATAAACATATTTATACACTTTACTGCTAAATAAATCCCTATAAAAGATAGCACAAGTTTAAATATAAAAGGCATTTTAAGTAAAATACCTAGTATTAAAACTATAAAAAATATAGTGCTAGCTACCACAAAAGATTTATTTATAAACCATATCGCTTCTGGCTTTACATTTGTAACTTTTGTATTTGAAGGAATTATATTTAATTCATTATTTCCTTCTAATGAACTTTTCCATTTATCTGCCATTTTTGTTCTATTTGTAGCCATTCTTTTCATAAACTCATTTGCCATTTCTACTCTACTTTTATTAAACGGAGGTGATACTTTATCCCCTAATCTATAAATTCCACTTGTTATAACATTTGTGTCATAAGAAATACCAGGATACGCCTTAAATCTTTTTTTTAGCATTTCATAATCAGGATTAAAATAGTTAGTATCTTCATCATTTACACAAACAAGATGCCAAATATTAGAAGTCTTATTTTCATCCTTACTATTTGTTCTAATTGCTCTTCCTCTCATTTGGTTAGAAAGCATAAATGATCCAACAAAAGATGCTAAAACTAAACAATTAATGCTTGGTTCGTCCCATCCTTCACCAAGTAATGCCTTTGTTCCAATTATAACATTAATAATTCCGTTTGCAAAAAGTTTTGATATCATATTCATAACTTTATTTCTTAATGTATCTGGGACATTTACTATTAAATAATCCTCATTTACATGCTCATAGCTTACTTTATTATAATCAAGCTTTTGTGTAACAAAAAGGCCATATAAATTTTCTTTTGCCTCTTTTGGAATTACAAATATCTTACCAGTAAGAACTGCTGCTTTTACATCATTATAACTATTTATTAATTTGTTAAATATAGGAAATACTCCAATTTTATCTACATTTTCCTCACTGTTTGATATGTATTCTTTTCTAATGTAATCTGTTAAAATTACCATTCTTAAATTATCTTTTAGATCATTTTTTTCTATTTCATATATTTTTGATATACTATTTAATTTTCCTTTACTATTTATGAAGTAATCTTGAAGAGTTTTATTAAAAGAAAGTGATATAGTACCATTTTCAATAACTCCTAGCATATTTAGTTTTCTTTCAAGCTCTGCTATATCCCCCTCTATATCTTTATAGCTTTTTCTATCATTTAATACTATATTTTTTAATAATATCTCAAGCCATTTAACATCTAGACTTGGTATATTCTGACTAACATCTCCAAGTATTTTTATATTATCTTTTGGAATTTCTACTTTTGCATCATTTAAATATATAAGCATAGAACTATAATAAGAAATATTTTCTAGTAGCTCTTCCTCATTTTCATATGGATATTTTATATACCTATGTGACAATATAGAATTTTTTATTTTGTCGTTTTTTCTTATGTCATTTCCTAAATCCTCTAATTCTTTTTTATATTTTTCTATCTTTTCTTTTTGTTCTTCTTCTATTATATTAAAAAATATATAATCTTGGTGTGGACACAGATTTTTAGCTTTAACAAGCTCTGGAACTGTTACATAAGCATCAATTTCTCCACAAAGGTCAATATACTTTTTCCATTCTGTATATTTGCTATCATATGGAGGCGTGGCTGTAAGAGATATAATATTAATGTTGCCAAGTTCTTCAATTACATCTTTTAAAGAATTCCACCATGCTGATTTTAAGTGGTGTGCTTCATCTAAGATTATAGTAGATATCTTTTTATCTTTTATCTCTTTTATTATATCATATTGTTTTATTAAGCTTATATCTTTTAGCTCCTCTTCTTCTTTTACTATATCATCTGTATCCTCTACACTAGAATATGTATCTTTACACTTTTGCCTTTTATATGCATAATGTAAAGCCTGATAAGTTGCTACATTAAAAAATTTTAAGTCATATATATCCAAACTTACCCAACTCGGGATCTCATTATAAGTCGTAAAAGATGATATAAATCTATCTATCCATTGATTTTTTATTGTAATTGTTGGTGAAAGTATTAGAACCGGCTTTTTTAAGTATCTTGCTAATTCTAATCCAAGTATCGTCTTTCCTGATCCAGGTGCTGCTACAATATGAATTTTCTTATCTTTTATATATTTTTCTACTTGATCTAAAACTCTTTTTTGATAAGGTCTCCATTCATATTTAAATTTCACATCATTACCAAACATATTATGTCTCCTTATATCTAATCTTACTTAATATATCAGCAATAGCACTATTTAAGTTTAAATTCTTTACATCTTCTATTATACATAAATCAAATTTTCCTTTTTCAATCTCTCTTAAATACTTATATATGTTTTTGTTAGCAAAATCACAATTTATGCTACTTCCTAGATCAAAAAACGAAATATTTTTTGCCGTTTTTCTACTTTTAATACCTTTTATAAAATCATCAAATCCAAGGACTGCAACATTTTTTGTTATATTATTTTCAACCAATTTATTTAAATCCTCTTGTTTACTAACAAACTTACTAAAAACATTAATATTATATGTCTTATTTTTGACTAGCTCGTCTTGTAATACACTAACTCCCGTTTTTTGTATTATATCTTCTACTGTTATATATCCTTGTCTTAATACCCTAACATAATTATCATATACTCTAACTATCGTTGACTCTATTCCTATGTGTGCTTGACCATCATCTATATACATATCAACATCATTTAAAAAATCTTCTCTTATATCTGATATATTTGTACCACTTGGTCTATTTGAAATGTTTGCAGAAGGACATGCAATTGGTTTGCCAAGTTTTTCTATTATAGCTAGTGTAATATCATTTTGAGGCATTCTTATCCCAATTGTATCTTTTGAAGCAGTAACAATACTTGGAATATACTCATTTTTTTCAACTACTAAGGTAAGTGCCCCAGGCCAAAAGCTATCTATTAATTTTTCCGATATATCATTTAATGTTCTCACACATAACCTTGCCATTTCTTTTGATGAAACTAAAATATTTAAAGCTTTATTTTTGTCTCTTTTCTTTATATCATATAATCTTTTTACACTATTTTTATTTGTTGCATCTGCTGCTATACCATATACGGTATCTGTCGGTAATACAATAATTCCACCTTGTTCTAAAGTATTTACAGCATTTTCTATAATTTGATTTGTTTTTGAAAAGTTCAAGTTTTTTTTATCTATATTATCCACTTTTTCCACCTTCACATTAATCAAATAAAGTATATCATGATTTTACATAAAAATAAAGTGGAATTTTAAAAAATTCCACTTTAAAAAGTTTTTAGAGCCAATCTATATTTATCACAACACTTTGTTTTATTCCATTATATTGCATTAAAAAATAGGAATCCATCTCATAATAGTTAAAAATATTAATTAAAGATAATGAAAAATGGTTAAGAACACCAATAACATCATTTTCAAAATATATAGAACTTATATCAGAAAACTTCAAAGCTATCTCTACTGTAAGATCATCCCTAAATGCTTGATTTAAATGTTTTTGTAAAAGATTTTTATCTTCTCTTGTACGATTAATCGCAGCTAAAATAAGATTTTTTATAATTTTTTTAGCAAGTTCTATTTCTTGTGGGGTAACTATATATTTAGCTGCAATATCAGAATCTTTCTTCAAATTATCATCTACCTTGCCTAATAATTTAACTTCCTGATTAAAAGCCTTATTAATTAAGTCATGGGTCATTTCTTGCGTATTATTATACTTCTTATATGAAGCATCATTTAGACCTATTTGTTCTAACATATCATAGCAATTAAAGCAAGGTTTTATTCCTTCCCTAAAAAAAATAATCTCCCGTAACGCTTCTAATACTGCACCGTACTTTGCCATGTTATAATTATAAATTCCTAAGTAAGTTCTAAAATTTTCCATAAAGCACCTCTTAAATTATTTTTTGGTCTAACATTACAAACTGCTTCAAATTATATCATATACTAACATAAAAGTCAAAAAAGGTAGTAGATGATATATACCTACTACCAAAAGATACTATTCATTTTCAGGTGTTTCAACCTTATCATACCTCTTATTTTCTTTTGAATCTTTTTCTTTTCTAATTTGTGCCTCTATTTTAGAAATTACTGCCTCTATACCATAATATAAATCTTCTGCTTTTTCTCTTGCCAAATAAGTATGAGATTTATATTCAATACGAATGTCAACATCATGAGTTCCATTCTTCTTATCTGTGAAAGTTAAATGACAAATTGTTGAATCATCAAAAAATTTATCTAGTTTTTTTACTTTCTTTTCAGCAAAACTTCTAATTGCATCTGTAACATCTATACGAAGTCCTGTTAAATCTAATATCATATTATTCACCTCATACAAAGATTTTATAACATTATTTTTGTTTTTGCAATACATTACTATTAAATTGATTAATTTTCTCTTTTATAATTGCACAAATTAGTGTTATAATCATTGGTGCAATTATTCCAAATAAAATAATGTAAAAATAATATTTTTTTAGCTGTTCAGTAAATAAAACTGAGGACTTAAAAAAGTTATTAGTAAAAATCAAAATTAATATGCAAACAATATAACTTATAATTGCCTCATAACTTTCTTTGTATTCCTTACCTTGCCTATTATATATATATCTAACAAATTTATTTATACTAATGTAAATAAAATACACCATTACGGTTAAGGTTACAAATGTGTTCAATATAAATTGTAGTGAGAGGGTGTTTTCAACACGCTCTATAATAGAAAACAGCGAGAATTCTTGCAATGTTAAATATTCTGGATATTTAAATATCTCAAGAAGATTTTCCCCAAGTGTCATGATAGTACATAAAATTATTACAATTATAAATATATTTGCAAGTATATAAGTAATAAAAACTTTTTTTGTGTTTTCATTATCCTTATGCACTTTAGAATTTGGTATTATAGTAAGTAAAAACATTGTAAACATTCCACATACTGCATATATCAAAGAAGAACTTATTAAGCTTCTAATATCACAATTTAATATAGGATAAATTCTTTCTATTCTAAATTTAGGAAATATTCCAATTATTGAAAGTATAAAAAATAGCACATTTAGGACTATTATAACATTTCCAGCTCTCATGATAGCAAATATCTTTTTTGAAGATGTGTAAGCCACCACACACAAAAGTAAAATTTTAATATAAGAAAGTGCTGTTTCCATTAGATAATTTGTATTAACAAACATTATTATATTTTCAAAAAACACGCATGCTACAAAAAATATAGATAAATTTAGCACTATATTTACTACATTTCCAAAAAATTTTCCAAATACTTGGATATTATAATCTATAATGTCTTTTTCCTTTGCCATTTTCTTTATTTTTATAAAAGAAAATAGAAATAAAAAACCTACGCAAAATCCTATTACACATGCAAAAAATGTATTTTGTTTTAATTGTTGAAACATTAAAAATGAAGTAAGTCCCAAAAAACTAGAAGCGATCATTAAAAACATTATAGAAAGGTATGATAGCTCATATATTTTTTGATTTTCCCTTTTATTTTTTACCATTGTTTTTTAACACCTCCTAAATTAGGAATTGTTACATTTATGTCTATATCATAAGTAATGTCATTATATATTTTTGTATAAAATACATCCTTTACAGACATATAGTATTTATTCTCATATCTATAAAATAAGTTTCCAATCTGAATTATATCTGAATTATACTTTTTTCTACAATTATTTATATAATTATTTATATGATTTATCATTTTTTGTTTTATTCTGTTTTCTATATCTCCCAAATCATTTTCATCTTCAATTTTTATATTTTGGCCTATTTCTGTTATATTGCACACCATCTTTAAATCGATTTTTACATTTGGTATTTGTTCCTTTATGCTTGGTGTCATTTTAGAATTTGCATCTATTACCTCGATAACTATTCTATCTTGTTTTTCTCCTAGTTGAATAAGTGTAGTTTTTAATTCGTTTTGCAGTATATTATATGTTATATTGTCATTTTCTTCTAGATATCCTTTAATTTCATAGCCTTTAAAATATGCCATATCAGATATTTTTATTTTATATGATTTGTCTTTTTTACTTTCTTCTTCTTTTTCTTTTTCATCTTCTTTACTATTATTTATTTCATCTTCTACCAATTCTATTGAATTAATTACAACTTCTTGGCCTTCACCTAAAAATTTTCTTAAATTATCATTTAATAAGTCATCTGTCGAATTCCCTCTATATTTATATAAGTTTAATATAGATTTCCTTATTTCAGTTGCAAAATCATTAGTTTTTGCTGCCATTTTCTCCATCACCTCATTTGGTGTAGAATCTTTTGTAACAACCATTACGAAGTTATTACCACCCTCATAATCTCTTATAAAATAGTCAAGTGTGTCCATCATTCTTTCTTTGGCTAATTTTTCTGATACCATAACCAGTTTTACATGTGCAAGATATAATCTTTTTGGTGATTCTTTTATAATGTTTCTTAAAGCCTCTTGTATACTCTTTTCCTTAATTTTATACATAAATAGAGTTGAAAGTTCTTTCTCACTTACCTGTTGTGAAGCATCACCTGTTTTTTTAGTATTTAGAATGTTTACACATACTTCATACTGACCATCTTCTGCTATATCTATACCTATACATGAAACTATTGATAATTTATTTAACTCTCTCTCATTTGCAAGACCATTAAAAAGGAACATCACAATTAGAATTATTATTAAAATTTTTTTCATGTTTCACCTACTTTTTTATCTTCATTTTAGTTATATTATTAGTTAAAATATGTTGCCTTTTATTATCATCATAAAAATTTTTCCTAGAAATCACTTCTTCTTTAAGAACTGACAATTCCATTGGAGCTATTGGATACATAAAAGGTTTATCTTCACTAGATATATCACACAGTTTTATTATTAAAAATATAGTACAAATTCCAATTCCATAAAGTCCTGCAACAGATGAAAATATTAAAAATATTAGTCTCCAAGATCTAAGAGCATTTACCATATTTATATCTGAAAACATAAGTCCAGAAATCATAGTAACCGCTATTACAATTATCATGATTGGTGATACTATTCCAGCACTAACTGCTGCATCTCCAAGAATTAAAGCTCCAACGATAGAAAGTGTATTTCCTGTTGCATTTGGCACCCTATAATCTGTTTCTCTTAGTATTTCAAATGAGAGAATCATTAAAATTCCTTCAAAAAATGCAGGAAATGGTACCCCATCACGCTGTATAGCAAAAGATATTAAAAGATCTGTTGGTATTGATTCTTGATCAAATGTTATTAGTGCTACATAAAAAGCAGGAGTAACAAGTGTCAAAATAAAAGCTATATATCTTACAATTCTTGTTAAAAAAGTATTAGTATTTAGCAAATATTTATCATCAATATTATTTATAAAGTCTGTTAAAAAAGCTGGTAAAATAAGTACAAATGGACTATTTTCTATAATTAATGCAATTCTTCCTTGAAGTAAAAAATTACATACTATATCTGGTTTTTCTGTTGATATAATTGTTGGAAAATCAGATTTTCTTTTTTGTATTAATAATTCTATTATTTGATTTGAATTTATAATTCCATCAATATCTATTTTATCAAGTTTAGCTTTTATAGTATTTACAATTTCTTTTTTCGCTATATTTGATATATACATAATTCCTATTTTTGTTTTAGTGCATCTTCCAAGCTTTTTTTCTTCTAGTAAAAGTTTTTCTGTTTTTAGTCTTTTTCTAATCAAACCAACATTTGTTATATAGCCTTCAATAAATGAATCTTTTGGACCTTTTACATTATTTTCAGTAGTTGGTACATTTATCGTTCTATCCAGTCCCTTTTTAGTTTCAAGTGCTAAAATATCTCCCCTATAAATTAAAAGAGAAAATCCCGAAAAAAGATAATAAAAAATATCATCTTTTTTTACATCAATTTCTTTAACATTATTTATAGATATCTTCTCTAAGATATACTTTAATACCAAATTTAAATCACTAGTATCATCTTTATTTTGTGTTTTATTTTCGATATACTTTTTCCATTTTAACTTTTTATCATCTTTTTTTATGTTTGATTTTTCACCTAAAAAGTCCTCTGCATCTAACATATTTAGCTCTTCTATACTTTTTATAACATAATTTGATATTAAATCAGTTGAGCAAAGTGAATCTACAAATACTAAATCAATAAAATCATCTCTAAATTTGAGCTTTCTATAACTCATATCTTCAATTAAATTAGTATTTTTTTTGATATAATCTATTATATTTTTATTTTTTAATTTATCTAAATTCTCACTATTCATAAAAAACTCCTATAATTAGTATTGGTTATAACAAAAAAAAAATACAAGATTTAACTTGTATTTTAAAAACCTAAATAAAACATATATAATGCAAGACAAAAAATAAATATTATAAGTATATAATTTAATATTTTTCCTACAATCTCATATTTTTTAGAGTTAACTATCTTATCACATAGATATATAAAACTACCAAAAATTAAAGTTATAAGAGAGTTTCCAATACCATAGGAAACTAAAACAATTACTGAAAATAAGATATTTTTCGAAATTGATACAATTGAAATCATAGCAACAAGAATTGGTGCAGAACATGGACTTGCAATAATCTGTGATAGCATTCCTAGAATTATTCCTAAAAGTGTATTGTTTTTATCTTTTAATTTTTTTATTTTGTTAATTATTTTTATATTTGGTAATTTTATAATACCGTAACATAATAAGTGTAAAAAACATTAATATTATTCCAAATATTATATAAACATATTTTTTAGAAAGGTTAATACTTTGACTAAAAATACCTACTATTAACCCTAAAAAAACAAACATTATAATACTTGAAATAGCATATAATAAAGAATTCTTAAAAGCTCTTTTTTTATTATCACCACTTAAATAAAATATAAGGAGCGGAATTGAAGAAAAAGAACATGGCAAAAATGCAACTATAACACCCACTATAAAAGCTAGTATTGGTGCAATTAAATAGTTATTTTGCATCATTTGCAAAAGATTTGTAACTAAACTTTGCATTAACTCTCCTCCTATTTTGCATCAAGGATTTCTTTAATTTTAGATTTGCCTAAAAATCCCACATGACTTTTTACTACATTACCTGATTCATCTAAAAATATTTGTGTTGGAGTATATACTATATTATATTTATCACAAAGCTCAACATTTTCATAAACATCCATTTCATTAATTTCCACTTTATCTTTATACTCTTGCTTTAATTCTTTAATTAAAACTTTCATTTGTTCACAAGGCATACAACCCTCTGCTGTAAAGTTTATCATTTTTGTAATTACTACATTATTTGTATTTTTAACTCTTGTATCCTCAACATTTGAAAAGTCGCTTTGAATAAACCTTTTAAATATAAATACCAAGATAATTGAGCTTATTATAAAAAGTATTATTATAATCTTTAAGAATTTATTTTTTATCATTTATGCTACAACTCCCATCATGACATTTTGTTTTTTTATTAATAAAACTTTTTTCCTCATTGTTAATTATTTTTATTAATTCATCCACACTATAAACAACCCCTTCACTAATCAAGCTACCATCTATTTCAAGTGCTGGAATATCAACTATATTCTTTTTAGATATATTTATTAGGGATTTTTCTTCTATTATAGATATGTCATCTCTTTTTACATCGTCTAGTGCTTGCTTTAAATTTTTTAAAAGTATTTCACAATTTTTACAATTATTTGTTTTATAAATTTTTATTATCAAATGTATCACCATAAATATTATACATCATAATTAAAAAAAACAAAACAAAATTTTATTTTTATATTTACCTCACCTAGCAAATATTTTTTCATAAACTATAACAAGGAGGCTAAATATGAAAGTACTTATATACAATAATTTAACAAATAAAATGGAAACTTATAATAAAAATTTAAATGATCCCATGCCATATTCTAAAGACAGATACTTAACTGTAAAAGAATTTAGGGGCTCATCTAAATCAGATGTAATTTGGGCTGATAGACGTGCAATAGAGGCATTTAATAAATTAAGAACTCTATATGGAAAACCCATAAAAGTTGGATATGCTTTCAAGCGTATTACTGAGGGAGGTCATACTGGTCAATCTCAGCATTATGCTGGAACTGCTTTTGATATAGCACAAAACTTAAGCAATACTGAAAGGAATAAATTAAGGAATCTAGCTATAAAAAGTAAATATTTTTCTTATGTAGAACCTGCCAGTCTAACACCTACTTGGATACATATTGATAAGCGTGATACAAGACCAGCATGTTCTACTGGTGGATATCCACTTTTAAAACAAGGTAGAAAAAATACATATGTTGCTGTATTACAAGATGCATTAACAGGACTTGGATATTCAACTTCTGGAATAGATGGTATATTCGGCACTAACACAAAAAATGCTGTAATACGTTTCCAAAGAGCTAATAATCTAACAGCAGATGGTATTGTAGGTTGCAATACTTGGCGTACAATTGTAAAAAAATTAGGGTTTTAAAAAACTTCATCTTTTGATGAAGTTTTTTATTTAATTCTTATATTTTTCCTATTCTTTTTTCCATTATAGAAGCAAATTCATTTGATACATTTCCGTCGTAATATTCATAAGTATCACTCCATTCCCCATATGGATCTGAATCTACACAAGCACAGCCTGAGTATGTTGCATTATCTTGATTTATTGTTATAACAAACGATTTGTCTTTTTCTTCATATGGGTTATGTACATACTTATGTAAGAATTTAAGTTCTTCGGGAATTAGAATTTTTAAATAATTTGCATGAGCTAGCATGTTATATGAGTTATTTGATATCTTAATCACTTGTTTTTCTGATTGCTTAAGCAATCTACAAATGGTATTTATGGTATGAATATATAGCTTCCTAACCAGCTCACATTTGCCGCTTTCGTCTATGGCACTTGCTATATCTCTTTCAAAAATATACTTATCTATATCTTTACACTGACTCGGCCATTTTCCTTCTTTAATCTTAGATTCTACATATCTTTTGATTAAATCCTCCACTAAAAAGCCTGCAACATTTTTTGCCATCTGATATTTTTTTGGACTTTCATCTTCAATTAAAATATCACGAAAGAGAGCATATTTTTTAATCATGTCATCTAATTCTTGTTTTGCAAATTCTGATTCAAATGTTGACATCAAAATTTTAGAAAACATTTCACGATGACGCGGATACATACGGCTTATAGTATTTTCCTTCCAAAATTTATCAAGTCTATCATACTTTAGCCCATACCAAGGTCTAGCCAAAGTATTAATCCCTTCTTTTCCTTCAACCGTATGTAATTTTATTGCAGGTTCTATATTATGGTTACTTTTATTAATGCTATCAACTATATTAAAAAAACTTTCTTTTCCAATAATGTTTATAGTATTATATCTTTCTTCGCTACTCATAGCATTAACAAAACCTGAAGAAATTTCCTCATAATCTTTTTGACTTATGTCACAAGTAACTCCCCTACTTAGCATAATTTCCAGTATCCATTTTAAGACATCTACTTTTTCTACATTAATAACATTTTTAGAATAAGAATAATAAAACATATAATTTTCTCCTTTAAAATAATTATTTTAAGGTTAGGTCACCTTAATTTTAAGATATTATAACTGTGAGAATATAGTAGCCTTTTTTATATATTTTTTATCTACTCTATCATAATCTTAATTGGCACTATATTTTTTTCATCAGCTTCCCTATGAAAATCAACGTATTTTTTTACCTCTCGAAGGGCAATGGCATATGTTTCGCAATATACTTTTATAGATGAATGCTTCTCATTGTCCCTAGTTTTTACTGCATAAATTGTCTTTGTTTTAGCCATGATATATGCCTCCTTAAATAATAATTATAGGATATAAGATTAATACCGTGATAAATATTATAGCACAATTAAATCATGCTTTCAATAAAAATTTGATTTTTTAATGGCATTTTGCTATAATGTTACTGCATTTTAATTTAAATCTCTAAAACAGTTTTTAGGAGGACTTGTATCATGGAAAATTTTTATGATGTAGTAATTATCGGTGCTGGCATTGCAGGCATTGAGGCTGCATACGAGTTATGCACAAAAAAGCCAAGTTTAAGCATTTTAATGCTTGACAGTGGTAATGGTATCTTAAATAGAAGTTGCCCTATGATCTTAAAAAAGACAAAAACATGCTTAAATTGTAAAAACTGCGGTATTATGAGGGGATTTGGAGGTGCTGGAAATTTTTCTGATGGTAAATTTAACTTTACTACCGAATTTGGTGGTTGGCTAAATAACTATATATCAGACGATGAAGTAAAGGCACTTATTGATTATGTGGATACAATAAATATGAACTTCGGTGCAACTGATAAAACTTTTTCAACTTCAACAAAAGAAGCAAAAGAAATTGAAAGAAAAGCTCTTCAAAATGATTTGCATCTACTTCATGCAAAAGTGAAACATTTAGGAACAGAAAATAATATAAAAATATTGACCAAAATGTATGAATACTTATCATCTCGTATTAAGATAAGATGTAACACCACTGTATCTAGTATAATTCCAGATAATGATATAACTTCTAATATAAAAACTATTATGCTTGAAAATGGTAATAAGATAAGTTCAAAATTTTTAGTAGTTGCTCCTGGAAGGTCAGGTGCAGAATGGTTTGCAAATGAATGCAGAAGACTTAAAATAAAACTCTTAAATAATCAAATAGATATAGGAGTAAGAGTTGAGCTCCCAGAGGAAGTATTTCATGAAATAACTTCTACCGTATACGAAGCTAAACTTAAATTTAGAACAAAAAAATATGGGGATATTGTAAGAACATTTTGTATGAATCCATACGGTTATGTAGTAGAGGAAAATGTAGACGGTCTTATAACTGTAAATGGACACAGCTATTCTAATCAAGAATTAAGAAGTCAAAATACAAATTTTGCTCTTCTAGTAAGTAACTCCTTTACAGAACCTTTTAATGATCCGTACCAATACGGCAAACGTATCGCTTCTTTTTCAAACTTACTTGGAAATGGAGTAATATGCCAAAGATTTGGTGATCTTATAAAAGGAAGAAGAACAAATGATGAGAGACTTAGCAAAAGCTTTGTAACTCCCACTCTTGATGCCTCCCCAGGGGACCTTAGCTTAATTCTTCCCAAAAGACATCTTGACAATATTATTGAAATGATATATGCCTTAGACAAAATTGCAAAAGGAACTGCAAATGAAGATACACTGCTTTATGGTGTAGAAGTAAAATTTTATTGTGCAAGACCTAAACTTACTCCATCTCTTGAAATTAAAAATAATATTTCATCTTCAAATACGAATATATTTGCAATAGGAGATGGTGCAGGAATAACTAGAGGGCTGGCACAAGCAGCATCAAGTGGAATATACATTGCAAGAGAAATAATAAAAAGAATCTAAAATTTAACCACCGAGTTATTCTCGGTGGTTTTTATATACTTTTTAGCATTCTACATTTGGTTCTTCTATCTTTTCTACATTACCACTTCCAAAAGAAAAAGTTTTCTTTTCTGACTTGGCCTTTTCTTCAAATTTTTTATAAAATTCTTCCTTTACATTCTCTAGTGTTTCTTGCATTGCATTAAACATTTCCTCAACATCTTGTTTAGTAAAGTCATATGTATTACTTCTTGCCATTGGTTCTAATATTTGAATATCATGTAATACATTGTTTACTCTCTTTGATGCATAATCAATAAATTTAGCTCTTTTTTCTTCGTTTATTTCCATATATAATTCCTCCTAAACATAAACTTAAAATATAATATATCACAATTTTTAAATAAACTCAAACATTTTTTGACAAAAAGCGTATTTTTCTGACATGTAAATTACTTGACAAATTTTGTAATAAGAAATATAATTTTGTTGGTGATTGAGTGGAAAAATTTTATTTATTATTTCTATACTTTTACATATATTCAATGATTGGTTGGACATTAGAAGTTATATATTGTAGACTACTTGAGGGTAAATTTACTAATAGAGGATTTTTACATGGGCCTTATTGTCCTATATATGGAACTGGTGCTACTCTAATTGTAATATTTTTAAATAGATTTTATGCTAGTCCTGCTCTTGTCTTTATTTTAGGAGTTATCGTTACATCTATTCTTGAATATATAACAAGTTTTATAATGGAAAAGTTATTTAAAGCTAAATGGTGGGATTACTCAAATATGAAATTTAATATAAAAGGAAGAGTATGCTTGCTTAACTCAACACTATTTGGTGTACTTGCTTTATTGCTTATATATATATTAAATCCAGCCATAACAGTAATTATAGAGAAAATAAATCCAAAATATATTTCATACATTTCTACTATTTTGATGATTTTAATGTCAATTGATATAACTTCAACGGTAGCAGAAATTATAAACTTAAAGAAGAAATTATCAGAATTAAGAGAATTCACTGAAACTTTACTAAAAGAAAAATCTATATTTAGTGAAAATTCCCAAACTTATAAAAGCATATTAAATCTTAGAGAAAAAATTATAAATAAAAAGAATGTAATTAATAATAGACTTATTAAAGCCTTTCCATCTCTTACTTTTAAGGAAAATCATTTTGAGCTTCTAAATATTAAGGATCTTAGAAGGAAATTCAAAAACAAAAAATAGCATATGACGATTTTTAATAAATTTCGCCCTATGCTATTTTAACAATTAATCTACTAAATATTTAATTTCTTTTTGAGTTGTTCCATCAAGATATTTGACTCTAATTGTATAGATGCTATCTTTTAAAGTTTTATATGTATATATATAATATTCATTATTTTGAGTATAATCACCTACATTTGTATTATCTGCTAAAACTGTTATATTTTTATAACTACTTGGTACTTTTATTGTTACTGTTTTCTCTAAAGAATCCTCTGCGTATTCAAAAAACGATATACCACTTTTAGAATACATCATGTCTTCATTTGTTGAGTTCAAAATATCATCTATTCTATAATATATAATATTCCCTATTTTCACTCCCTTAGCATAATATACAAGTCCTGTTTTTGATGAAACTATGTATACATCATCAACTCCATCTTTTTTATTTCCATATTTTAAGTTTGATATATCTATTTTATCATAATCGATTATATCGAATCTATATACATTACTTTGCCTATCTTCATACTTAAATTGTTCACTAGCTAAAGTAGGGTCAACATCAGAGATAGTAATAGATTGTTCTATTGGGTAGCTTCCATTTTTATTATAATAAACATCAACTGCCATCTGTACCATGCTTAACTCTTGGGAAAATTCTAATTTCTTAGCATTATTATTATTTTCAATTAAAGAAAATGTTATGACAGAAATAATAATTAAGATTATTATCACAGAAACACTTATAATTATCAATGATATACCTAATTTTTTATTAAATTTCATTTTATTCCTCCCATGGTATATGTATTCATTTACTTCTACTCTTTTTCGTTTACTTCGTATTTTATTTGAACATTTCCTATTCTTTCAGAAGAGTCACATCTTTTATATACATAAGTTTCATTTCCTGCTTTATCTTTAGCATATACAGTTATCCATCTAGCTGCCCAATCTATCCTTATAGATCTACCACTTACTTTTATTCCTTTATCATCCATATATTTTCTTACTATTTCTAAATTATCTTGTTGGTTACTATCTTCAATTTTTAAAGGCACATATTTTATAGTTTCTATACCGCTTAAATCATCTTCATAATCTAGGAAATAATAAATATACTCTTCATTGTTAAGGCTACTTCTCTCATATTTCATGTCACTTAGAAATGTTACAGTAGGTGCTTTATTATCAAAGTTTTCCACATTATAAACAGTTATATTACTCTTTACATCAGTTGAATTTTCTTTCCATGAAACAACTATCTTATAATTGCTATTAATATCGTCTGGCGTATTTCCCTCTTTAAACTCCCCACTCTCTACAAGTGTTATACTTTTGCTAACACCATTGTTAGGAACTACATTACAACTAATTACCTCATACTTACTTGGTATTTTTATATTTGTAACTATTGCTCTATTTGTGTAATTATCTTCCGATTTTGTAAATATCATTCCAGAATAGCTATCTACAATATCTACATTTTCTATATAATCAATTTTATCCTTTAGTTCATCTGTTAGAGTATAATTTCCATATACTCCTGCCTTATAGTAAACTTTACCAGTTTTTGTGGAAATAAGATATAAATCGTTTTCATCTCCATCATTTAAACCATATATTAAATTATTAATCTCACTTGTATAATTACCATCTGTTCCAAATATTTTTAATAAATCTAGTTTTTTTAATTTTACACTGCCATCAACTATTTCTTGATCAAATTGAGTTTTTGCTTTTGAGTCAAGACTAGATAATTCTATACTAACAACTTCGTCATTATCTCTTATAGGATAAGTCTTTTCTATATAATAATATGAGTCAACTTTCTCTTGGATATTTGCAATTTCTGATCCAAATTCAAGAATTTTTAAATTTCTTTGATAACTTATAACACTAACTGTAACAGCAGTAGTAAGTATAAGCATTACAGTTACAATAATTGTAAGAACTATTAGTGAAAATCCTTTTTTCATAATCTTACTCCTTTTTTCCTTTCATCAAATCATAAAGCTGTTGATTATAATAATAATAAGTAATGCCCCCTATTTTTTCACCTTGAATATAATATACTGTATTATTTTCTTTACAGTATGCGTAAAAATCTAAACTATCTTTATCACCTTTTCCTCGTGCTAGATTTTCTATATCAAGTTTTTCTATTTGTATTTTGTATAACTTATAATCATCATTTATTTCATTTAAAAGCTCTTGAGAAATATCTTGTTTATTTACTTCTCCTTCTTCTCCTAGCACTATTGGGTAAGATGAATTCATTAGTTTATATTGTTCAATTTGTTTTGAAATTGTTATAAGCTCATTCGCAAATGCTCTCTTTTTTGCATTAGTTTTAAAAGAAGAATATGACACTATTACAGTAGAAGTAAGTATTAAAGCTACCATTATTATAACTATCAGAACTAGCATAGTTATGCCATTTTTATATGCTTTTTTATTCATTATAATCACCCATCTTATTATATTATTTGCAGCATATGCATCATATATTTTAGTATATATTATATAACAAAAAAAAACAAGTATATTATGTACAACTTTGGCAATTTTATTGACTAATTTTATTTTTCGATATATACTAAAACTATAATTTAAGGAGGTTATTTATGATAGAAATCAGATGGCACGGCAGGGGCGGTCAAGGTGCTAAAACAGCTTCACTTTTACTAGCCGATGCTGCATTTAATACGGGAAAATACATACAAGGTTTTCCAGAATATGGACCTGAAAGAATGGGTGCACCAATTACTGCATACAATCGTATATCTGATGATCCAATTAGAATACATTCTAATATATACGAACCAGACTATGTTGTAGTCGTTGATGACACCTTAATTGGTAATGTTGACATCACATCTGGAATAAAAAAAGATGGTGCTATTTTAGTAAATACTAAAAAGAATATAGATGAAATAAGAGAAAGTCTAAATGGTTTTGATGGAAAAATTTATACCCTTAATGCTACAAAAATATCACAAGAATGCTTAGGAGCTAATTTTCCAAACACAGCTATGCTCTCTGCAATAGTTAAAATAACAAACATAATGACAAAAGAAGAGTTATTAAAAGATATGGAAGTTTCTTTTAAACATAAATTTGCAAGAAAGCCAGAAGTAATTGCTCCAAATATGGAAGCAATAACAAGAGCTTATGATGAAGTAGTTGGAGGAGAGTAATATGGATAAAATAATTGGAAGAGGTGCTACAATCTTAAAAGCTGGCAACTCGGTAAACTTTAAGACTGGAGATTGGAAAACAAAATTTCCAGTTCATGACAAAGAAAAATGCAAAAATTGTATGATGTGTGTTCCATACTGCCCAGATGATTGTATCAAACAAAAAGATGGCATATTAACAGAAATTGACCTTGACTATTGTAAAGGTTGTGGAGTATGTGCAAAAGTATGTCCATTTAAGGCAATAGACATGAAATTAAAGGATAATGGAGGTGTGTAATTTATGGCAATTCGTGAAAGACTTAGCGGTAATGAAGCGGTATCTACTGCTATGAAACAAATTAATCCAGATACTGTTGCTGCATATCCTATAACACCTTCCACTGAAGTTCCACAATATTTTTCAAACTTTGTGGCAAATGGTAGTGTATCAACAGAATTTATCGCAGTTGAAAGTGAACACTCTGCAATGTCTGCTTGTATTGGTGCTTCTGCTGCCGGTGGAAGAGTAATGAGTGCAACTTCCTCTCAAGGACTTGCATATATGTTTGAAATGCTAAATATAGCAGCTGGTATGAGACTTCCTATAACACTTATTTGTGCAAATAGAGCAATATCTGCCCCACTAAACATTCATAACGACCATTCAGACTCAATGGGTGTAAGAGATACAGGTTTTATTCAACTATATTGTGAAAACAACCAAGAAGCATACGACAACACTATAATGGCAGTAAAAATAGCTGAAAAATCTAAATTACCAGTAATGGTTTGTTATGATGGTTTTATTACTTCACATTCCGTTGAAAATATTATGCTTATGGAAAATGAAGAAGTAAAAAACTTTGTTGGAAAATACACGCCAGATGAATATTTATTAGATGAAAAAAGAAATATATCAATGGGACCTCTTGCTCTTCAAAAAGATTTCTATGAAAAAAGGTATGAACTTGCAAAGGCAATGATGGATTCCAAAACTATAATAAAGGAAGTGTCAGAAGAATTTTATAATATAACTGGCAGAAAATATGATTTATTTGAAACCTATATGTTAGATGACGCAGAGATTGGAATAGTTGTTTTAAATTCTACTGCTGGCACTGCTAAAGATGCTATTGATGATTTAAGAAAAAAAGGTATAAAAGCTGGTCTTCTAAAACCAAGAGTGTTTAGACCGCTTCCATGGAATGAGATAGCACTTAGGCTTAAAGGCTTAAAGGCACTTGCAATAATGGATAAAGCAGATAGTATAAATAGTTATTCTGGCCCTCTATTTTGTGAGATTACTTCATCTATGTATTCAAGTAAAGTATATGTTCCTTGTGTAAACTACATTTACGGCCTAGGTGGAGTTGATGTTAAAAAGGAAGATATTTTAAAAATATTTGATAAACTACAAAACATAGCAAAAACTTATAGAAGTGATAAAACAACCTACTATTTAGGTTTAGATGGTTAAGGGGGGACAAAAATGGCATATAATTTAAAAGAAATGGTAAATAAAAAATCTAGACTTACATCAGGACATAGAATGTGTGCTGGTTGTGGTGCCCCAGTAGTTGTAAGAAATATTTTAAGGGCACTAAAAGATGAAGACAGAGCAGTAGTATCTTGTGCTACTGGATGTCTAGAGGTATCTACTTGTATATATCCATATACATCTTGGAGTGATGTATCTTTTTTACATACTGCATTTGAATGTGCTTCTGCTTGTGCTTCTGGTGCTTGTAAAACATATGAAAAGCTAAAAAGAGATGGAAAGTTAAAAAAAGATACTAAGTTTTTAGCATTTGGTGGTGATGGTGGTACATACGATATCGGTCTTCAATCGCTTTCAGGTGCTATGGAAAGAAGAACTAATATGGCATACTTTTGCTATGATAATGGAGCTTATATGAATACTGGAACTCAACGTTCATCTTCTACTCCACATTTTAGTGATACTACTACTTCACCTGCTGGTAAAACTATACCAGGCAAAATGGAGCCAAGAAAAGATTTAACTAAAATTATGATAGCACATCATATTCCCTATGTTGCACAAACTGCACTTTTTGGAAATATGAAAGATCTATATGAAAAAGCAGAAAAAGCAATATATACAGATGGACCTACATTTGTAAATGCTCTATCTCCTTGCCCAAGAGGCTGGGGATATAACACAGAGGATTTACAGTTAATATCAAAACTTGCGGTAGATACATGCTTTTGGCCACTATATGAAGTAATAGATGGTAAATATAAAATAAACTATAAACCAGCAAAAAAACTTCCTGTTGAAGAATTTTTAAAACTACAAAAAAGATTTAGACATATGTTTAAAGAAGGAAATGAATGGATGATAAAATCTTTTCAAGAAGAAGTAGATAAAAATTGGGAATATTTACTCATGATGGAAGAAGTGACAAATAAGTAATAAATTAAATTATTAAAATGTGCTTAATTGATTTTTAACTGATATCAAAAATTTATCACTAGGCAAACTGCCTAGTGATTTTTTTAAATTAACATATTAAGTATTATACTTATTAATAAAAATACGCAAGATACTAGATAGGATATGCCAATATACTTACTTGAATCCTTTTTTACTAAATTAAGTATTGCTGTTACAGTTAAAATTACTAATATTACTATTTGTAAATATATAGTTATATATGTAAGCAATGTTTTGATATTTGTTTCATGCTTTGAAATATCTGCTATGGTACTTATTATCATGCTTCTATCACTATCTTGTATGCTATCAGTATTTATTAAATAATCAATCTTTCCTTCTATTTTTGTAAGATCTTTGCTTCCAAGTTCATAAATAGACAATTCGTTATTTATATAACTTAGCATTTTATAAGGTACCATACTAGTTGTAACTACCAAAAATACTGCTACTGCAAAACCTCTTATTATATTTTTCAAAACATTTCCTCCTTCCTATTTTAAATATAAAATTACTTTTATAATTATTGTAATAAGTAGCGTAACACTTGGAATTAAAAATGTAACTCCAATATATTTGTTCCCTTTTTTTAGTATAAGGTTAAATAATGCAACAAGTGACATACAAAGGAGTACAAAACATTCAAAATATGTTACCATGCATAATGAGTATTCTTTTGTACTTTTTACCATATTATATCCTTGTACAAACATTTTGCCTATAATCTTTTTATCTTCGCTACTAATATCATCTTTATTCATTAAATAAGACATTTTTCCAGAGTATGTAATTGTACTACTACCTGTATTACTGTTTAATGTTATTAAATTCATTTCATATTGAAATTTATTTATAAACAAAAGAGGTATTATTGTAGTAAGTAAAGTAAGTATTATAACACCTAATATAACAAATATTGTTTTTTTCATTTCTCCTCCTAAATCATACATATAATTTTTTTTAGTCCAACTTCAAAATCCATTTCACCTAACTTGGTTTTTTCATCATAGTTATCAAATTCTCTTATAACATTTTCTAACTCAGCAATACTGTACATATCAGAGACTTTAGATAGTTTTTGAAATACATATGGATGTATTGATAGTTCTTGAGCAATATTTTGTACCTTTTTTTGTTTCAAAATTTTTATCATATAAATTTGTTTTATTTGCTTATAAACCATTATATAGATTTTTACTATTGCCTCTTTTTGTAAAAGCAATTCATCTAGTAACTCTATTCCCTCTACCTTCTTTTTTTGCATAACCTTATCAAGCATATCAAATATTTTTGCATTTAAAGTTTTAGCACACACCTTATCTACAATCTCTTGTGTGACCACATCACTAGTTCCATCTAAATAAGATACTATCTTTTTTAGTTCATTTATTATATTAGTTTTATCAAGCAAACAAACTTCTGTCATATAACTTGCAGTATCTTGTGATATTTTAATATTATACTTTTTTAAAATTTGTATTATATAACTAGTCATTTGTGACTGATCCATATTTTTAAATTCAACTACTTCTGCTTTTTTTAATAAATTTTTATATGATGAAAGCCTTTTATCAATTGTATCTTCTATTATTATATATGTATTTCCATTTAATGAATAATTAGATATATTATCTACATCAAATTTTAATTTAGTGTTTTTTATTATTATTAACTTTTCATCGCCAAAGAAAGATACTCCCTGAGATACTTTATCAAGCTCTTGTAAATTATCATCTGTTATATAAAAAAGGTTAATCCCGATTTCTAAATTATTAAATTCTTTTTTTATTTTTTCTACTCTTTGTTCTAAATCGTATTTTTCTTCACCATAAAATAAGTATATTTTACCCATTTTTCCCCCTAGAAACATTTTTATTTTATATTATACTCTTTAATAAATTTATCTATTGAATTAAGTGCTATATCCGCCTGTTTTTCATATCTTAATTTTTTATCCTTTATTTTTTCATCAAGTGGTTTTAATATTCCAAAATTAGCATTCATTGGCTGAAAATTCTTATTTTCAGTGGAAATATATTTTGCAAGACTCCCCATAATTGTTGTATCTAGAAATTTCGTATCAGTATTTAGATTTAACTTATTTAATATAGAAATTGCTACCATAAGTCCTGATGCTGCTGATTCAACATATCCTTCAACACCAGAGATTTGACCTGCAAAATAAACATTTTCATCATTTTTTAATCTAAAATTATCATTTAAATATTTACCACCATTTATATATGTATTTCTGTGCATAACACCATATCTAATAAACTCTGCATTTTTAAGTCCTGGTATCATTTGAAATACTCTTTTTTGTTCACCAAAAGTTAGTGCTGTTTGAAATCCAACCATATTATACATTGTTTTATTATTATTTTCAGCTCTAAGTTGCACTACCGCATAGTTTTTTTGACCAGTTCTTGGATTATCAAGTCCTACTGGTTTTAGTGGACCAAATACAAGAGTCTTTTCCCCTCTTTTTGCCATCTCCTCTATTGGCATACATCCTTCAAAAAGAACTAACTTATCAAATTCATGTCTTGGTGCCTGTTTTGCATTTACAAGCTCTGTAAAAAAATTTAAATATTCTTCTTTATTCATTGGAAGATTTATATAATCACCTTTAGTGTAATCAGATGAGTATCTATCAAGCTCATATGCTATATTCATATCAATTGTTGTAGCATCTATTATTGGAGCCTCAGCATCATAAAAGTAAAGAGAATCATCACCTAAAAAATCGGAAATAGACTTCATTAATTTATCATCTGTTAGTGGTCCTGTTGCAATTACTTTTATTCCTGAAATACTACTAATATCTTCCACTACTTGTGATATAACATTTATATTTTTATTATTTTTTATTTTATTGGTTATATAGCTTGAAAATTTTTCTCTATCAACTGCTAGTGCTTGTCCTGCCGGCACACGCGACGCATACGCTGCCTCAACAAATAAAGATTTAAATTTTGCCATTTCTAATTTTAAAAGTCCACATGCATTTGTTTTTTCTTCTGATTTTAAAGAATTACTACAAACCAGTTCTGCAAAACTATTACTCATCTGAGCTGGTGTCTTTTTTATATTTTTCATTTCATAAAGATTTATATTTATTCCATTTCTAGCTAGGAAATATGCACATTCACATCCAGCAAGCCCCGCTCCTATTATATTTATTTCCATATTAATTTTTCTCCTCTAACATAGATATTATATTATAATTTTTGTATTTTTTCAATAAAGACCTAAAATAAACATAAAACAAAGCCCTACAAAATATGTAGGGCTTCGTTAACACTTATTACCTTTTACCTTTTTTATGTAGAACTCTGTATAGAACTCTCTGTGAGTGCACCGGCAAAATATTTACTACATGCCGATCGCCGCTGAAAAAATTAATATAACATACTCTTAAAAATTACATTGGGGCCTCTTAACATTTTCATAACACATATTCTTTTTTCAAAAATGTTTTATTTTATTAACTTTTTTATCGTTCCATATGTATAAAAACTCCCTATTATGAAATTTACTATATTTTTATTACTATCTAAAGCATACTTAATTGCCTCATTTAGTTCCATTTTATACAGTCTTTTATGTGAAACATATTTTTTCATACATGTATACAACACTTCACTTCCTACAAAACTCTTTTTATCATTTCCAGATGTTAATATAAAAGTTGATTTACTATCTTTTGATATTAACTTTAACATTTTTGCATAGTCTTTACTTTTTAATATTGATATTATGTATAATCTTTTTTTATCTTTATAATACATTTCTATATTTTCTTGTAATTTTTTTATTGCAGGCTCATTGTGTGCTCCGTCAAAAATTATTAATGGTTTTTTACTTACCTCTTCCATTCTTCCCTTATGAATTATCGTTTTTATTCCTTTTCTAATACTTTTAATACTAAGCTTATATCCTAATTTTTTTAATATAAATATTACCTCTAAACATAGACATACATTTGCAATTTGTACTCTTCCTTTCAAGTTAGTGCATAAATTTTTTAAATTTTTATAGTCAAAATACTGATATTTATTAGTGTATTTGTAATTTTTAATATCTTCTAAATTAACAATATATAACTTATTATTTTTCCTTTTGCATTCATTAATAAATATATTATTAATTGATTCGTCTGTGCTATTTATTATACAGTAAGAATTCTTTTTTATAATGCCAGCTTTTTGGTATGCTATTTTTTCTAATGTATCACCTAATATGCTCATATGATCATACCCTATTGAAGTTATTATAGATGCAATTACATTAGTCACAATATTAGTACAATCATATAATCCTCCAAGCCCCACTTCCAAAACAACAAAGTCAACATCATTTCTATAAAAATATAAAAGTGCCATAATGGTGATTAATTCAAAAAAAGTAACCTTCTTTTCTTCTTTTTTATTATATTCTTCTATCAATGGCTGTAATTCTATTATGAGATTTTCAATTTGCAAATCTGTAATTTCCTTATTATCTATACTTATTCTTTCATTATATCTAATTAAATGTGGAGATAAAAATTTTCCAACCTTATATCCTTGATTAATCAAAATATTTGATATAATTTCAGTACAACTACCTTTTCCATTTGTTCCGGCAATATGTATAAATTTCATATTTTTTTCAAAGTTGTTATACTTTTTTAAGAAAAACCTCATCGCTTTTAGACTATTATCTTTTGTTCCTCTGTTAAAATTATCGAAATATTTTTCTATATCTATCACTTATATTACCTCTTTTTGAACATTATAACATACCTAAATATTTATATCAAATATATGTTTTTTATTACATTGTTATAGCAATAAAATTTGGTCTATAAACTGTAAAAAAGTAGAGCTTTTAGGCTCTACTTTTTTGGTTTTGTCCATGATATATAATCACATTTTGAATCGGGAGTATTTTTATTATTTGAACAAACATAAAATGTCCTTTTGGATTTTGTCTTTTTTACAAGTATTTTTCCTCCACATTTAGGACATGGTATGTCTATTTCTTCTACTATTGGCTTGGCATTCTTGCATTCTGGATAACCAGGACACGCTAAAAATTTACCAAATCTTCCTTGTTTTACTACCATGTTTCTTCCACATAATTCACATTTTATATCGCTTACTTCTTCTTTTAATTTTACTTTTTCTATCTTATCTTGTACTTCCTCTAGATTTTTGATAAATGGTGAATAAAAATCTTTTAACATTTTTATATAATCTATTTTATTTTCTGCAACTAAATCAAGATTTTCCTCCATATTCGCTGTAAATGATATATTTACTATATCACAAAAGTTTTTCTCCATTAATCCATTTACTATTTCTCCAAGTTCTGTTGGTACAAGTGATTTTCCTTCTTTTTCTATATACATTCTATCAAGAATTGTAGAAATAGTTGGAGCATAAGTTGATGGTCTACCAATTCCTTTTTCTTCTAATGTTTTTACAAGACTTGCTTCATTATATCTTGGTGGTGGTTCTGTAAATTTTTGAGTAGGAATAAGTTTTTTTGGTTTTAACGACTCATAAATCTCTAGATCTGGCAGTATGTTTTGCTTATCTTCATCTCTCTCATCATCTGCTGATTCTATGTATAATGCCATAAATCCATCAAATTTAATAGTGCTTCCATTTGCTAAAAATATATAATCGTCCACAGTTATAGTGACTTTTGTAGTATCATATATTGCACTAGTCATTTGGCTTGCAAGAAATCTATTTAAAATTAATGTATATAGTTTTTGTTCATCTTTGTTACAAGTATCATATACCTCTTCTATTTTATCAAGATGAGACGGTCTTATTGCTTCATGGGCATCTTGTGCATCCTTTTTGGTTTTAAAGTATCTATTTTCGTAATATTTTTCTCCATATTTATTTTCAATATAATCTTTTGCCATTCTTCTTGCATCATCAGAAATTCTAACAGAATCTGTTCTCATATATGTAATATATCCAGATTCGTATAATCTTTGTGCTACCATCATTGTTTTCTTTACTGAAAATCCAAATTTTCTTGATGCATCTTGTTGAAGTGATGATGTAGTAAAAGGAGGGGCAGGATTTCTTTTCTTTTGAGCTTTTTTAATATCAGTAATCTTATAGTCCTTTTTGTCAATGCTTTTTAATATTTCATTTACTCTTACCTCATCTTTTAGTTCAATTTTACCGTTTTTATCGCCATAAAATTTAGCAAGAATTTCTTCTTTTCCCTTTAGCAGCAACGCTTCTATTGTCCAGTATTCTTCTTTTACAAAATTTCTTATTTCACGTTCTCTATCCATTATAATTTTTAGAGCGACGGATTGTACTCTACCAGCACTAAGTCCTTTTTTTACTTTTTTCCATAGAAGTGGTGATATCTTATATCCAACAATTCTATCTAATATTCTTCTAGCCTGTTGTGCATTAACTAAAGCATTATCTATTTTTCTTGGGCTTTTTATTGCATTTTTTACTGCATCTTTTGTAATTTCATTAAATTCTATTCTACATTTTTCATCTTCATCTATTTTTAGCGTATTTTTTAAATGCCAAGCTATTGCCTCACCTTCTCTATCAGGGTCGGTTGCAAGATATATTTTATCTGCCTTTTTAGCTTTTTGCTTTATTTCTTTTATTATCTTAGCCTTGCCACGCATTGCAATATATTCTGGTTTAAAATCATGTTCTACATCTACTGCAAATTTACTTGCAGGTAAATCTATTATATGACCTTGTGAAGCTATCACATCATAATCTTTTCCCAAATATTTCTTTATTGTAGTAGCCTTGGAAGGCGACTCTACTATTACTAATTTCTTTGACACTATTATACCCTCTTTATTAAACATTAATTTTCATTATATATCAAAGATATAATTCATGTCAATCTTTATAAATTATATTTAACAAATTTGTTATACATCTAGTGGCATTTTGAGCATCCTCTATTGTATTACCAGATGCACCTATTTCAATTAATAAAGAATACTTATTTAAATCTTGATTATATACTGAATTTCTTATGTACATAGGCCTAAATAGCCCCGGATATATTTGCTCTCCCAGATAATTTAGCTTTAAGGCTAATTTTAAATTATCTTCAAAATAAGGATTTGGGCTATCTTTGCTACCTGCACCTACGACTAACATTACACGAGCAACTTCTACTCCTCTTATATTTACCATAGGTCTAAAATCCAAATCTTCTATTGCATCTCTATGAACATCTATTGCTATTCCAAATCCGCCATATGATGATACTGCATTTTGTAGAGTTACTCTTGATTTAGCATATGCACTAGTATATGTACCATAATCGTGGGGTGTTGTTTCCTGCACTGCTGTAAATCCCTTTTCATTTAAGTTATTAGAAAATTCTTTTGCTATTCTTAACATATTATAATTAGCATCTGTTGTTCTTCTAATTCCAGTATATTCAAATTGATATTTACTAGAATTTGCATATGATTCTGATGTATGTGTATTGTAGAGTAATATTTTATCACTTTTTTTAGTAAGTATAGGATTTACACTAGAAATTATATCACTGTAATTAATATTTCTATTATATGAATAGTTTAGTATTGAAACATTTCCTACAAATGCTCTTTGCACATATGAACTATTTTCTGTTATAGATGTTTTAGGTACATTTGAAAATACTGCGACCTCATTTTCTATATGTGATATTTCATCAAGTGTTTGATATTCTGTTTTTATCTCCTCTACTTTTACTTCTTCTTCTTTTTTTTCTTCAATTTTATTTAATATATAATTTTTACTATTATATATTGAAAACAAAGATACTCCATTTTTAGTCAAACTTGAAATATTATCTGCTTGTCTTAAATTATTAGACATATTAAGTATAATTTTAGGATTGCTAATTAATATAGTAAGTACCGTTAAAACTATTATGCATGTAAATAATGTATTTACATTAAAATTAAACTTTAAATTGGTTATCAAATTATTTTTTATATTTGATTTTATAATTATTTTTAATACCTTTATTTTATTGTTTATTTTTTTTATAACATTTGTAAAAAAAGAAATCATAACAAATTAAAACCTCTCTTGTTTTAATTTATATTATGATTTTCAAAATTTATTACTACTTCTAGTCAAGTAAATTATTTAATTCATTATTATATTTATCTAGCAATTTTATAGCCTTTTCTTTTAAATCTATAACTTCCTTTTTTACATCAAGTAGTTTTTCTCTTTCCATCTCAATTAAGCCTTCTATTCTATCTTTTTCTTGAAGAGCTTCTGCCCTTGCATCTTCAATTATTTTTCTTGCTTGATCTTCTGCTGTAATTAAAGCATTTGCAACTTTTTCTTGGCGTTCTACATAGTCTATTTCATAACGCTCTAACTTCTTTTTGATTATCGTAAGTTCATTTGCAATTCTATTTGAATCGGATTTTTCAGCTTGTAGTTTACTTTCATATTCAGCTTTAATAGCTTTAATATATTCTTCTACTTCTTTTTTATCATACCCAAACATCTCATTGCCGAACTTCTTATCGTTCTCCATTTATACTACCTCCGTGCTACATTTAAACTACAAATAGATTATAACAAAATTTGCTAGATTTTTCAATAGTTTTTAATTTAAATTTATGTAGAAAAGAAAAATATGGAAAATAAGATTTTCCATATTTTAAACATTATACTATTTTATTCTTCAATCTTAGCTATCTGTTCACCCTTATAATTAAAATAACCTGTTTTTAATTTAATTGCTTGAACTTTTTGATATGCACTATCAAATTTATCTTTTTCAAATCTGAATATTTCTTTATTATCATTTATGCTAAATAAATACATATCCCCTTTTACTTTATCTGTTATTATTATATAGTTATCTAATAAAACTTCTACTTTTTCAATATTTTTAATTACAGAATTTCCTTTTAAATCTAATATTTCAAATATATCATTATTAGATTTAGATACCACTATATAATCATTAAATGCTGAGTTTGTATTTAAAGTATGAATAGATATTTCATTTCCAAGTTCTATTTCTTGCTTAGTATTTGTGTATGCCACTTTTTTTGATTCAGCGTTGACAAGTAAAACATATTTTGGATAAATTTTATCTAATAAGACATCCTCTTTTAATTTATTCAATTCAAAATCAAATAAATCTACCTTACCTGTCTCAATGTTTTTAAGTCCAAACATGCAACCGTATTCTACCATGTTATCATTTGCATATTCATAACCATTAATACTCTTATAATATTTATCTTCTTTATAGATGTCTACTCCATTTTCTACATTATTTATTATATATGTTTCATCTTTATATGTCTTAAAGAAAATTGGTTTTCTTTCAGTTTCAAAGATTTTTACAAAATCTTTGTTAAATATTTCATAGTATCCTGCTTTGCTTTCTATAACTAAGTATTTATCAAATTTAATATCAATAGACTCTTCTCCTGATATATAATCTACTTTTAATTTTTCATTGCCTTTTTTATCTATCAATATATATCTATTATTCTCTGTATCTTTTACAGTATTATATTCTACCTCATATCCTTTACCAGCATATAATTGCTTTCCAGAATATGAATCAAAAATAATTTCTGTTTCTCCATCAATTATTTTAACAAGTCCTCTATCTGAATCACTATAAAGTCTCGTACCAAACTCTGCATTAACACCCTCATTTTGTGTTTCATATATTATTTCTTTGTTAGTGGATATTCCGTAAAGTCCTTCATATGCTATCTTATATACAGGGACATCTTTTCCAAATGTAGTTATACTGTCATATACAGTATCTAATATAACCTTACCATTATATGAAATTAAACCATATTTTCCATCTTCTGACTGTACTATATAAGAACCACAAAATCTTTCATCAGATATATCATAATATTTACCAAAAGGCACTATAACCTTATTATTTTTGTTAATAACACCCTCTAATCCATCTTTTCTTGCGTTTACAGTTTCATAATCAAAATCTTGCATACTAGTATATCCACTAAACACATAAGTTTTTCCATCATTTCCTATGTAGACAAAATTATCTTCTTCATCCCTACCAAGATAAGTAATTGTACTCATTTTCAATTTTGAAATATCTTTTTGACTTATAATATCTTTTAGATATAAAAATAATATTGTTCCTAATGTTACTACAACTAACACGATTAAAAAAATAATTAATTTTTTAAAATCTTTCATTCTCATATGTTTTCCTCCAAAGTATATTTATACTGACATAATCATATAACAAATAAAAAAAATATTCAACATATTTTGGAATTTTTTTATTTTTTTTACATATATATTATTTTTTATCAAATAATATTTTTGGTGATTTATATGAATGAAAACATTTCTATGACTGATGAAGAATACAAAAAATATGTTGAAGATAAGGCAAAAAAAAGTCCAATATTTAAAGATGTATTAATAGCATTTGTATCTGGTGGACTTATATGTATAATTGGGCAAATAATTACAAATTTATTTTTGTATTATAATGTTGACAAAGAAACAGCATCAACTTGGACTTCAATTATATTAATATTTTTTGGAGCATTTTTAACATCTATTAATGTATATTCTATAATAGGAAAATACTGTGGTGCTGGTTCTGCTGTTCCAATTACTGGTTTTTCAAATTCAATTGTATCTCCTGCAATCGAATATAAGGCAGAAGGTCATGTACTTGGACTTGGTGCTAGTATGTTTAAGGTAGCAGGTCCTGTACTTGTATATGGTATATCTACTTCTGTTATAGTAGGACTTATATACTTTATCATAAAATTATTTATGTAATGGGAGGAAAAAATGAAAATAGGTAAACAAACTATAAAATTAGAAAATACGCCTCAAATATTTAGGACATCTAATATAGTAGGTAAAAAAGAAATGGACGGTCCTCTTTCTTCTTATTTTGATAATTATACAGAAGATGAATTTTTTGGTGAAAAAACTTTTGAAAAAGCAGAAAGTAAACTAATTGAGACTTGTCTAAATAGTCTTATAAAGAAAGCTAACTTAAAAAGTGAGGATATAGACTACATTTTTGGTGGAGATCTACTTAATCAATGCATTGCCAATGCTTTTTCAGTTAAAAATTTTAATATTCCCTACCTAGGACTATATGGTGCATGTTCAACATTTGTAGAATCAAGTATGTTAGCATCACTATTCGTAAACGCAGGATATGCAAACAAGGCTATTAGTGTTACTTCTTCGCATTTTTGTACAGCTGAACGTCAATTTAGACTTCCACTAGAACATGGTAACCAAAAGTCTCCTACTGCTCAATGCACTGTTACTGGTTCTGGTTCTATGTTATTTGTAAAAAAAGATGAAAATTTAAAGGATTGTCCATATGTAACTTATGTTACTCCTGGTAAAATAGTTGATATGGGTATAAAAGATATGACTAATATGGGAGCTGCTATGGCAGGTGCTGCAATTGATACTATTATAACACATCTAAAAGATACTAAAAGAAGTCCTGAATACTATGATGCTATAATTACCGGTGATTTAGGAGTTTTAGGCTCAGAAATATTAGTAGAGTTATGTCAAAAACAAGGATTTGATATTTCAAAAAACCATTTTGATGCTGGTAAAATGATATACGATATAGAAGCACAAGATGCACATTGCGGTGGAAGTGGTTGTGGCTGCATTGCAAGTGTGTTTACTAGTTATTTTTTTAATCAGTTAAAGTCTAAACAAATTAACAAAGTTCTTGTCGTAGCAACTGGTGCACTAATGAGTACAGTATCTTCAATGCAAGGTCAATCAATACCTGGAATTGCTCACGCAATAGCAATAGAAAATGAGGTGGAATAAATATGTTTATGGAATACTTGAAAGTTTTTTTTACTGGTGGATTTATATGTGCTATCGCCCAAATTTTAATAGACAAAACTAAACTTACACCCGCAAGAATACTCGTTATATATGTTACACTAGGAGTAATATTTACAGCAATTGGTATATATTCACCTCTTGTTGAATTTGGAAAATGTGGTGCAACTGTACCAATATCTGGATTTGGGTATTCACTTTGCAAAGGCGTATTTAAGGCAGTCGACGAGATGGGAATTATTGGAATATTTGTTGGAGGAGTAAAAGCAACATCTGCTGGAATTTGTGCTGCTGTAATTTTTGGTTATATTGCTTCTCTTGTTGCAAAGCCAAAACTAAAATAAATATTAAGTATAAAAAATATTTTTAGAGTAATAATATATATGTGATTTAATGGAGGTAATATTTATGGATAATTTAAATCAATTAGAAATTCAAAACATAAGACACATATGCGGTCATGCAACTGGTTTTTGTGACAAAATTGCTTACTATAAGACAATATGTCAAGACACTAATGAAACAGAAGTACTTGAAAAAATTTGTGGAAGTTTAACAAATTTAAAAAGTGAACTTTCACAAATGTTATAGGAGGTAATAATTATGAATGAAAAAACAGCAATAAGTGATAGTTTATCATCACTAAATTCAATGATTACATTATTAAATTATTCAATAGAACAATCTAACAATATGAGCTTTAGAAACGCTTTAATATCTTCTAGAAATAACTTAGAAAACATCCAATGGGAAATTTATCAAATAGCAAAACAAAAAGGATTTTATATTCCTGCTGCACCTGCTGGAGCAGCAGATATCGATCAAGTTAAAAATTCTATATCTTAGAAAAAAAACCACGTGGCCTCACGTGGTTTTCTTAAAATAAAACATTTTCATTACAAAATAAAATATAATAAACTTGCAGTTACCATATTTAAGTCTTTAATGACTATATCATAATATCATTATCTTCTAATCTTCTTGGCTTTTTCATTTTTATATTATGATCATTTGTTTTTTCAATATCTTTTTTATTAAAATCCATTCCAATTGATCTTAATTCTTGCTTTCTTGCAATAAGTGGATTTAGTCTGCTTTTTATGAAAAATTCAACATACATATCTGTTGCCTCTTTCCTTGTAAGTTTAACTTTATTACTTGTTGCATCTTTTGTATCTACTTTAAAAAATTCTCCATTTTCATATTTTAATTGGATCATGCCATCTGTATATATTACTTTATTTTGGCTTGATGGAATAGATATTTTGCTTAGTTCTTTACTATAATCAAATATTTCAGATGCTTCAGATACTTTAGTCCTTTGTTTATTTGCTTTGGTTATAATTTCCTTTACTTCACTATCACTTATATCTACAACACTTATTTTATTTTCATTCATTTGTTTGTATTCTCCTTTACAATTTCTATACTAGCCTTTATAATTTCTTCAAGTCTTGAAATATCGTTTTTTAAATATAAATATCCGAGCAAAGCTTCATAGCCTGTCGCTTTTTTATATGATATAACATCAACATGCTTGGAAACAGTATTTATATTTGTATTTCTTCCTCTCTTATAAACTAATTTTTCTTTTTCATCTAAACTATCATAAATCTTATCTATTATATTTGACTGTGCTTTAGCACTAACATACATAATAGATTTATTATGTAATTTTCCTGTATTGGTATTTGAAATTGAAATTAAATATGTCCTAATATATACATTATATATAGCATCACCTACAAAAGCTAAATTTTGTTGTGACACATTTTGTAGATCTATTTTTTTTATAAAATCTTCCATTTTTACTCCTACTCTAATATAGTTGTTAAATCAACATCGAAATTAGCACTATCACACTTTACAACATTAATATCTGAAAATAAATATTCTTGTTCAAGTGACACTTGTTTTAATTTACTAAGTTCAAGAACTCCCAAAAAAGCTGTAGCTACTTCTATATTATCACATTTTGAAGTGTCATACATATGATTAAAATTCATATTTTTATTTTCTTTTAAATAGTTTACTATTTGCGTTACTTTATCTTTTACTGTTACTTTTTCATATATTGCAATTTTATCTATAAGTTTAGCATTTTTATTAATTTTATTTTCATTTCTTCTCAAAATTGAAATATAAACATTATAAATTTCTGTTTTATCAAGAGCTTGTCCTGTATATTTTGTTTCTCTTTTATAGTTTATCTTCTCATATGGTTTAGAAAAACTTCCAAAATTTATTTGATACATATTAGCAATTGATGAAGATATTTCTTTATATTTCTTATACTCTATAATTCTTGAAATTATGTCTTGCTCTGTTTGACCTTCATCTTCATCTTCTTTTTTCTCTATTTCAGGTAATAATTTTTTTGCTTTTATATCCAAAAGAGTTGCTGCCATTACAACAAATTCTGAAGCAATTTCAATATTTTCTTCTGTCATTTCATTTAAATAATTAATGTATTTATCAGTCAAATCACTAAGACAAATATCAAATATATTCATTTTATGTTTAGATATCAAGAATAACAAAAGATCCATAGGCCCTTCAAAATTATCTATTTTTATATTATATTTTTCCTTATTTAATATATCATCTCTCATTTATAATGTTTTCTCCCTTTTTATTTTACGGCAGTATCAAGTGCTATTTTTATCATATCATTTAAAGCGTTTTGTCTTTTAATTGCAGGTATTGATTTCTTATCATTTATAACATCTACTACACTTAAAAGGCAAGCGGCTTCCTTGTTACATTTTTTGGCAACATTAAATAAAGCATATGCCTCCATTTCAGCAGCTATACATTTAATCTCACTTGGAACCCTTTTTAGCAGGCTATCTACATCTATATATAGATCAAAAGCCTCCGATGTAAGTACAGTTCCTCTTATAACCCTTATATTATCTTCTTTTGCAACATCAGAAATTAAATTAGTTAAATTCTCACTTGCAGAAACTATATGTGAATTTTCTCCCATATAAGTAAGTGCAAAATTAGATTCTGAATATGCTCTATCAACAAGAATTGTATCAAGTAGTTTTAAATTTTCATCGTAAGCACCACATGAACCAATTCTAATTATTTTTTTTACATTATAAAACTCATATAATTCATGTGCATAAATTCCTATACTTGGCATTCCCATTCCGCTACCCATTACAGAAACCTTTTTTCCTTTATACATTCCAGTAAAACCATACATTGCTCTTACTTCATTAAAACATACTGCATTTTCTAAAAAATTGTCTGCAATATATTTTGCTCTTAGTGGATCACCAGGCATTAAAACAACATCTGCAATCTCTCCTAAACTAGCACTATTATGTGGTGTTGGCATAACAAATTCCTCCTAATACTCATCATTTGTAAAACCTTTTTGATACAAATATTTTTTTATTTTTATATCATCTAAATTTTTAAACTTTGTATTATATAATCTTTCCAAAACTTTTTTTTCATAATCACAATCATACAAAGCTTGTAATTTTTCTTCAATTATATACTTTTTTATACCTTTTTGCAATAGCTTTTGTTTTATTTGATATATAGACATAGTAAGAAGACGCATATTTTGTCTAATATATGCGTCTACATATTCATTATCATTTATATAACCAAGCGAAGTTAAATAATCAGTAACTAAATCTACTGTTTCTTCATCACATTTTAGTGAGTATAATTTATTCTTAACTTCTTGCTCAGTTTTTTTTGAAATACCTATATATCTAATAGCTTTAATTTTTGCTGTTTCAAAATCCATATAGTATTCCTCCAAATATTATTCTATTTCTTCTGTCTGCTCTATTTCATCTATTTCTTTTATTTCTCCCATGCTTTTTTCAAATGCAGCATTAAAATTATCTCTTACTTTTTGTTCTATTTCCTTCATAACCTCAGGATTTTTAGCTAAATATTCTTTTGCATTTTCTCTTCCTTGACCTATTTTTTCACCATTATATGCAAACCATGCACCACTCTTATCCACTATATCCATATTTACTGCAAGGTCAAGTACACATCCTTCATTTGATATTCCTTTTCCATAAATTATATCAAATTCTGCTTCTCTAAATGGTGGAGCTACTTTATTTTTAACTACTTTTACTTTGGTTCTAGAGCCTTTTACTTCACCATTTACCTTTATTGCTTCTTGTTTTCTTACATCTAATCTTACAGAAGAATAGAATTTTAATGCTCTTCCACCTGGTGTTGTTTCAGGGTTACCAAACATTATTCCTACTTTTTCCCTTAATTGGTTTATAAATATTGCTACTGTTTTTGATTTATTTAAAACACCAGTTAATTTTCTTAATGCTTGTGACATAAGACGGGCTTGAAGTCCAACATGAGAATCTCCCATTTCTCCGTCTATTTCTGCTTTAGGAACAAGTGCTGCAACTGAATCTATTGTTATTATATCTACTGCACCACTTCTTATTAATTGTTCTGCAATTTCTAATGCTTGTTCACCAGTATCTGGTTGAGCAACTATTAAGTTATCTATATCTACTCCTAAATTTCTTGCATAAACAGGATCTAGAGCATGTTCTGCATCAATGAATGCCGCAATTCCTCCTTGTTTTTGAGCCTCTGCAATAGCATGCAAAGCAACTGTTGTTTTTCCTGATGATTCAGGTCCAAAAATTTCTATTACTCTTCCTCTTGGGAAACCACCAATTCCAAGTGCAATATCTAAACTAAGTGCACCTGTTGGTATTGAATCAATATTTACAGTCGAAACTTCTCCAAGTTTCATAACTGATCCTTTTCCAAAATCTTTTTCGATTTGTGCCATGGCCATCTCTAGTGCTTTTTTTCTTTCATCTGATATCATAAATCTTCCTCCAATTTTAATATTATTTCAAACATTCGTTCAAACAGATTATACTATTTGTTTTTATGTTTGTCAAGCTTAAAAATGAAAAAAAATAAAAATGTGACTAAGTCACATTTTTATAAACTATTTTCATTATTTATACTATTAATAGTATTTTCTATGTCCTTATTAGAACTTTTTATTGCTTTATCTGGATAACCAAAGAAATATCCTTGAATGTATCTAAGTCCAATATTTTTAAGAGTTATCAAAGTTTCTCTATCCTCAACTCCAACAGCAATGACATCTATATCATTTGCCATACAGGTATTTACTACATTAATTAAATATCTTTGTTTTTGACTATCAACACTTATATTATTTAAAAACTCAACATCAAATTTAACAAAATTAGGTTTTAGCATTACAAGTTTATCAAGTGATATATTTCCAACGCCATAATTATCAAGTGAAACATAACCACCATGTTGTTTTATTGTCTTTATAGTTATTTCTAAATCACTAGCATTACTATAATTTTTGAATTCAATAACTATTCTATTTTTAGACATCATGTCATATATTCTAGGTTTGTTTATATATTTATTATAACTTTCAAAATCAATATTTACAAATACGGTTTTTGATTCTTTATTTTCTACATTTTCAAACTCCGTTATATTATTTATCATAAGCACTTGTTGGATTTTATCAAATTTTCCAACCTTTTTTGAATAATTAAGTAAATCTAATATAGCAATACTCTTAGGATGTTCTATTTTTGAATAAGTCTCATATGCTGCTACCTTTTTATCTTTTATATCAACCATTGGTTGATAATATACATTAATATTTTTTCTATTTATCGTATCAATTAATATCTCTTCATATTCAGAGTTTGTTATATCTGCTGCTGCATTAAATGACCCTCTAACATTTTCTAAATTACCTTCTACTGATTCACCTATAACAGTATTTGTAGAAATAGAATTATCAAAAGAAAAATAACTTCCTATAAATTCCATATATTTTTGTTTTACTTGAAGATATACCTCATAGACTTCATCTGATTTAGCTTTTGCATCAGCCTCTTTGACTTCAAGTAGTAAATTAAAATTTCTTTTATTATTTCCAAGTTCACTTGCTAAAAATTTCATATTGTCATATGTAATCTCGCCTTGATTTATATACTTATCATGATATTTTATTAATTTTAAAATTATTTCTTTTTCCTCTCCTGTAAATTTAAATCTTTCAAGTATTCCTTTAGAAATTTGTTCTGACACATCTTCATGCCCTAAAAAGCTATCATTACCATTTTCATTTGTTGTCTTTACAGCTGGTTTTCCTATATCATGTAATAACATTGTCCACTTTAGTATCTTTATTTCATAATCACTATAAGGAATTCCTCTATTTTTTCCAACACTTTTTACTGCTTCTAGAGTATGTCTAAAAACACCGTATTTATGGTACTTAGAATTTTGTTGACAATTAATCACATTTTCTCCATTTTCATTATATACATAAAATTCAGGAAAATTATTATAAAAATTTATACTTTGACTCACTTTTGTCATTATTTTTACAACATTTTCTTCTTTCAATATGTTAGTATATATTTGTGTTAATTTCTCCATATCATCTTTATACATGCCAAGTTCTGATATAATTTTATTTATTCTAGCCTTTTCTTTTGTATCCATTATATCTGCATCAATTTTCTCTATATCAAAATCCCATATTCCTTCAAAACTTTCCATAAAATCACTCCATTACATTAAATGATACTACATAATTTTAAAAAAATCAATATAAGAATTCAAATGAAGAAAAAAACTGCCCTAATTTTAGAGCAGTTTACATTTTTAATTAGATATTTATATACATTTTTTTTACCTTTCCCTTCTCATCTCTTAAATGTTTTGGCCAAATTCCTCTTTGAATAAAATCAAGATGTGCTAAAAATTTGTTTCTATCCTTTCTTTTCTTAATCTTTTCTCTTTGTTCTGGAGTTATATAATATAGCACCGATGTTCCTATTCTTCTATCTTGTAAATTAAACTCTTCACTTCCCAAATAACATTTAATCTTAGAATCCTTTCTAAATTCTTTTATAAAATACCTTAACTTCTCAGTATCTATGTGTATAGTTAATGGTAAATTATATCCAGGTATATCAAAAGATAATACCATTAAGTTATTATTAGATTTAGTATTTGGAATGTACACTCCAAAATTTTTTATAAGAGATGTATCCATGGCGAGATTTAATGCACCAAAAGTAGCTAAGCTTTTTGATATATAGCAAACATCAATTAATAATTTAAGTTGACCAATACACGGATATTCAAAATCATCTCCGCTATCAATTTTATGTATCATATTGATATATTTGCTTTTATTATTATCCATATTATCTTTATACCAATACCTAACGACATCTGATTGAACTTCTCCTCTGGTAATTCCTATTAATATTGGAATATTTTCCGATAATATTAAAATTATTTGGACAAGAGACTCAAGAAATTTACTAAGCTTATTTACCCAAAAAAGCATTAAACTAGTCAAAATTTGGAGATTTTGTAATTCTAACCACTTTCTAGAATAGTTATCATGTAATGTTACAGGAATAAAAGAACTATTTTTTTGATTATTATTATTATTTTTTGAAGTATTTTCTAGCTTTATTTTTAAAAAGCTAAGGCTTATTTTATCAAGTTTTCTATTAGACCTTTCTAATAATTCATCCATTACTCCAATATTTTCAAGTAATTCACATATTGAAATAATTGTATCTATAAGTGAGTTTCTAAGAACTCTTGCAAAATCTTTTTCAAACCTTTCTTCATTTCCAACCAAGTTTTGAAATTCCTTTTTGCCTACCACCTCTTCAAGTTCCTCTACCATATCTTTTGAAAACAATATTTCATTTAATGCAGGAGCTACACTCTTTTTTTCAATTAAAATCCAAGCATTAAGTTTTGACATGAATTTATTAAGATCATCTTTTAAATTTTCTTTTTTGTTTAAATGTTTATTTTTTAGCATGTGTGAAATAAAATAATAAAAAGAGGAAAAATATATCATGCTTTTTATTTTATTCATTGTTTTTTCAATTTCACCATATATCCGGCCACAAAGAAATTCTAGTTTATCTTCAATATTGTTTCCTATTGTAAATCTAGTAAGATATTTTAGCACATTTTCAAAATACTGAATACTATCAAGTTTCAACTTAAATTACCTCCCAAAAGTAAATTTAACTAAATAATTATTTAGCCATAAAATTTTTTAATATAAAGATTGTATCACATTATGTTAACTTTTTCAATAGAAATATTTTTTTCTATTTTATTTAATTAATAAATTACTATTAATTTTCCAGTATTTTGCTTTTTTTTGAATTAGTTGTTGACTTTACACAAAAAAAATTGTATAATATTTTAGTATTAGTTATAGTTATTTAATCTGAACCCGGAAATTGGATTATTTGCTATATTTTTTAGGAGGAATTCAAATTATGAATAATACAACACATAGCGTAAAACAAAGCGAAATAGAAAAAAAATGGTATGTGTTAGATGCTAATGGTAAAGCTCTTGGTAGAGTTGCAACTGAAGCTGCTAGACTTTTAAAAGGTAAACACAAACCAACTTATACTCCAAATTTAGATTGTGGAGATAATGTTATAGTTATAAACTCAGATAAAATTGTTTTAACTGGTAACAAATTAAATGATAAAGTTTATAGACATCACTCTGGATATCCAGGTGGTATGAAAGAAACTTCATACAAAGATATCATGGCAAATACTTCTGATAAAGCTGTACTTCTTGCAGTTAAAGGAATGTTACCAAAAAATTCACTTGGAAGAGATATGCTTACTCATATAAGAGTATTTAAAGGTAATGAGCATAGTCATGAAGCTCAAAAACCAGAAATATGGGAATTCTAGGAGGAATAAATTATGGCAAATAAAGAATATATTAAAGCTACTGGAAAAAGAAAATCTTCTATTGCAAGAGTAAACATTATTCCAGGAACTGGTAAAATTACAATTAATAAAAAAGATATAGATGAAGTTTATACACTTGACACATTAAAAGCTATTGTATTAAAACCTTTTACAGTTGCTAATATGATGGAAAAGTACGATGTAATAGCTGATGTTCATGGTGGCGGATTTGCAGGTCAAGCCGGTGCAGTAGCACACGGTATAGCCAAAGCTCTTGCTACAACAGATCCAGAAGTTAGACTTTCTCTAAAAAGAAATGGATTACTTACAAGAGATTCAAGAGTTAAAGAAAGAAGAAAATACGGTCTTAAAAAAGCAAGAAAAGCACCACAATTTTCAAAAAGATAGTTTTAAAAAATCTTACAATATTATTATTGTAAGATTTTTTATTTATAATTTTATTAGTCTCCAATAAAGTTTAAGCAGTCATTAGAAGTTATTCCCTCAACTCCAACAATGTTATAATATGAAGAAGGCACTTCACCTACTATTACACTTTCTGCTATTGTAATTTCATCACTATACTCATTTGTCTTAGAAAAAAATGGTGCTATAATTCTAACATTAGTCTTAACTTTTATAGATATTTTATGCCTTGTTTGATTAATCCCAGTAGATTCAAACTCAGAATTAAAATCAACGCTAACATTTCCAGTAGGAACAACTTTTACTGAAATTTTTGGACCATATCCACTTATCAAACTATCGCCAAAAATACTTGCAATAGGAAATTTTATAATAGTATCGTTAATTTGGTTTAACTTATCTTGTACTCCAAGTGCTACATCGCTTGCTATTTTGTTAAGTTCCATAACATTAGCGTTAATTGCCGTAACCTTTCCATTGGAATCCTGTTTTATTTTTACTAATTCTTCATAAGTTACATTTGAAACTTTATCATTTATAACACTGCTTGTAGTTTTTAATGCTATTGATTTTGCAGCACTATCACATAAAGCTATAACTTTTGGTTCCAAATTATTATTTATTACATACACTATAAGTGATATGAAAAGTATCAATATTATAGTAAATATTACTTTTTTTTTCAGATTTTTATCTTTTTTCAAATATAATTTATAATATTTTAATCTCATATTACCTTATTATAAGTATTTTTTGTCCAACATTTAAGCTATTATCTCTTACCTCCTCATTAATCTTTTCTAAATTTTCAACGCTAGTTTTATATTTTTTTGCTATATTCCATAAATTATCATTTTCTTTTACTATATATATATTCATGCTATCAAGATTAGTCGTATCTATCTTTTTTGTTGTAAGGTTATCTATGACTTTAACTTTTCCTTCAAGTCTACTATTTATATCTAAATTTAAAACTAGATTAACATCTAGAGTGCTATCATTTTGCAATATCTTACAATCTTTTAAATTAATGCTAATTTCATTATTTCTATTTAAATCTATATCATCTTTTCTAAATTCTTTATCTACAAGCAATTCTACATTTTTATTTTCTATATCTTTTGTCTCACTGTTTTGCATTAAAATATCTATTTTTGCATTTCCATTTAATTTTATTCCATTAGAAATTGATGTAGTTGCATTAACATTACTAAGGTCAACTCTATAATCTATTACTTGCATATTATCTGCAATTTTCCCAATGTTTTCTTTTACTTCTACCTCATAGCTAAGTCTATTAATGTCTTTTACTACCTCATATTCTTTTTCATCGTATTCTAGTTCTTCATATTGACTATAAAAATCATCTACATATGATACTTCTTCCTCTTCATACTCTGTAACATCTGCACCTATCCTATATTCAACGCTAATTGCCTTAGTGCTTGTTATATCTTTATTAACAGATACTTCTAAATCTTCTAACATATAATCTATATCAAATTTTGATTTATCAGATATATTATCAAATTCTATCATTCCAGTAAACGGTACTTCAAGATTTGTACTTCTTAGTCCCTCACCACTATTCTCGGATAAGTACATTATTTTAAGTAAAATATCTCCCTTTACCATTATTTTATTAAAACTTTCCTTTATTTCTGTGCCACCTATTGCTGAATCTACCCTTAAAATTTCTAATAAATCTTCAGCCTCTTTTGGAAGTAACAAATCTTCTTTAGAAGCTATTATACTTCTTTTATTATTGATTATGTTTGAAAAAATATCACTCTTAATTTGTTTTTCTATATCCTTTTCAGATTTGAAGTTATTTATCAATTTAATTTTAGTATAATCTCTTATGCATATATCAAATATTATTTCAGACTTTATTGCAATTTTTCTTTCATTTGGAAGTGATGTTATTACATTATTTATAATAGGTTTTACAAGTACATTAGTTTTGGCTTCCACACCATCAACATTTAGTGTTTCTGTAAATGGATAAGTTGCGAAAATTCCTCTTGCACTATATTTTTCATCCCCTACTTTATAAATTATGAAATAATTAATTTTACCGCTAACTTTTATTTTTGAATTACTTACCTCAGTATTTAGTATATATGGTGTAGCCTGTGTTGATATAATTTGCATTACATCTGGCTTGGTATCTGGCACTAGTATATCTTGTTCAACCCAAACATTCACCTTTCTTTTTACTCCATTTTTACATAACATTAGTTCCTTATCTTGTATATTTACTGGCATATCTTTTTCCCCCTTATATTTTCTTTATACAATATATGAGTAAAAAAAATATATATTCATATTTAGTAACTATTTTATCTATATTTCATAATATATATTAGTTAGATGATTATTCATTTAACTAAGGCTAATTTTCATATTACCTATATACCTATTAAATTACTATATATAATCTCCAAAAACGAAAAAAATTCCATCAGTAAATTTCTCTGATGGAATTTAATTTTTATTATTTACCCTTAAAGTAAGCCTTTGTAGCACTTGATATGCTTGATCCCATTACAATCATGTAATCAGTGCAACCTACTGGTAATTGTACTGCAAATTTTCCATTTGCAATTGTTTTCTTACTGTATGACTCACTCATGTCAACTGTTGATAAGAAGTATGTAACATCATTATATTTCAAACTTCCTCCGCCAATTCCTTTAATTGCTGAATCTACTCTTACGCTTCTTCCCATTGTATATTCATATACATTAGTTAAATCTGCTTGATATTCAATAACTGCCCATTCCATATTAGTTTTTGGTTCTGTATATTTATATATAGAACTACCATTTTCACAATATTCTTTTACTATTTTAGCAGCTTCTTCGCCTCTTGTAATATTTGTTAATTTTACTGGTACATCAACATATTCACTTTTACTGTATCTTGAAGCCATACCATACTCACCAAATTCAATTGGAGAGTCTTTGCTTGACTCTTTTGTAACTATATCAGATTTACTTTCTTCTTTTTCATCTGAGTTAACTACATTTTTATCAGAATTTGAATTATTTATTTTTCCAATGTATTTAGTATTTTCTATCATATCAATTACTTCTTTATCAACATCTGATTGTTCTTCATAATCTTCTTCATAGAAAAATGTTTTATATAAATAAAATACATTTTTTGTTCCTACCTTATGTGCAACTACATAAATCTTTCCATATACATCTTCATCTTCTGACATAGCTTGTGTATAGTCAACACTCATATAATAGTTAGAAGAATCTATTTTTATATATTTTTCTGTGCCCTTGCCTAATTTTAATTTATCAGAAGTAATTACTTTTACTGTCTCTTCATAAGCTTTTTCAGGAGAAGTGACCATATCGCTAGTTATACCACTTTCTTCGCTTGAAGAAGTTGGCAAGTTTATTTTAACCTTTTGATCATCAGAAAGAAGTGATGATTTATTTAGTGTCCATTTATCACCATCAAACTCTATCTCTAATTCTGATGTAGTATATTTTGAAGAATCTTCATAACTGTTATTTAGTTCTTGTTGAATTTTATTTGTAATATCTTTAATATCACTATTATCAAATTCTTCCCCAATTTTTGCTGCTGCAAAAAACATACCAATAACAGAAATTAAAACTATTGTAGAAACTATCATTGAAATAACACTAAGACCTATACCTACTCCACCAAGTACAAACATTGGAGTAACTTTAGCATCTTTTGATACTTTTTTAATCTTCTTAGCTTTTACTATACTTATTATACCTAAAATAAGACCTGCTAATGAAACTAATGGTGCAAATACGATAGATAAAATACCTAAAACTATATTTGGTTTTGGTTCACTTGTCTGAACATTTTGTCTATTATTTGTATCATCTGATTTTTGCACATTATTATCAGCTATGCTAGGTTGTTGTACATTATTTGTGGTAGTATCATCAATAACATTTTCTTGTGTAATTTCTTCTTTTTTAACATCCACATTCGAACTGTTAGTATTACTCTTATCACTAGTATTTTCAGTTGTAGAAGTTGGTGCTTCTACTGCGAATGGATTTTGTAATGTAGAACTTTTTTCTTCTTTTTTCTCTTCAAATTTTGTACCACAAGATGTACAAAACTTTGTTCCATCAGGATTTTCCTGACCACAATTTAAACATTTCATAGTTTACACCTCGCATCTATTATATGACATTTAGTAATTAAATTCAACTTTTTTTATAATTTTTTTTATAAATTTTTCTTATATTTTATTATTTCTTGACTTATTTCATATCTTTGGTATAATATTTATTGTGTTTCAAAAGGAGTGTTTAACTTGAAAATAGGAATTGTAGGATTACCCAATGTGGGAAAATCAACTTTATTTAACGCTATAACAAAAGCCGGTGCAGAATGTGCAAACTACCCATTTTGTACAATAGAACCAAATGTAGGTATGGTATGTGTGCCAGATGAAAGAATAGATGTACTTTCTAAAATGTATGATACAGAAAAGACAACATATGCTACAATAGAATTTGTAGATATAGCAGGTCTTGTTAAGGGAGCTTCAAAAGGTGAAGGTCTTGGAAATAAGTTTTTATCTCATATACGTGAAACTGATGCAATAGCACATATTGTTAGGTGTTTTAATGACGATAATATAGTACATGTTAGCGGGAAAGTAGATCCGATAGCAGACATTGAAACAATTAATTATGAACTAGTATTAGCAGATATCGAAGCAATAGCAAAAAAACAAGAAAGACTATCTAAATTATTAAAATCTGGAGATAAACTTGCAAAAGAACAAGCACCTATTATAGATAAAGTAAAATCACATTTGGAAATGGGTAAACCAGTGAGAACTCTTGAACTTACAGAAGACGAAAAAAATGCTATAAAAGATTGCTTCTTGCTTACTTCTAAGCCAGTTATATATGTTGCAAATGTTAGTGAATCAGAGCTTGAAAACATGGAAAATTTGGAGCTGGTACAAAAAGTAAAGCAATATGCGGCAAATGAAAATGCAAAAGTTATTACTCTTTCTGCCAAGGTAGAAGAAGAATTATCACAGCTTGATGATGAAGATAGAAATTTACTCATGGAAGAGTACAACATAGATAAATCTGGACTTGACAAGCTAATAGGGGCAAGTTATTCGCTTTTAGGACTTATATCTTATCTAACAGCCGGAAAACAAGAAGTTAGAGCTTGGACAATAAAAAATGGAACAAAAGCACCTCAAGCAGCAGGTAAAATCCATAGTGATTTTGAAAGAGGATTTATTAAAGCAGAGGTAGTATCTTATGATGACTTAATAAAGTATAAAACTATGAATGCCGTAAAAGAAAAAGGACTTTTAAGACTAGAGGGAAAAGAGTATGTAGTAAAAGATGGAGATATAATATTATTTAGGTTTAATGTGTAAAAGTAGATAATTCTACTTTTTTTATTTTGTATATTAAAATTTATGTAAATTTCATTGACTATTTTATTTGTATTTGATATAATGTAATTACAGATTTTATTATATTTGAAAGGAATTTCTTTAAAATGGACAACGAAATTAATGCATTAGTTGATAAGGAATTGGAGGTAATAAAAAAAATCGTATCTTATCACCTAAAAGGCCTTAAGTATCGAGTACCTAAGGGATTTTGGTACAAATCTTCTGCTTACAAAGCTGTTAGGTATGTAATTTTGGATGTTTTTAAGTATTCAAAAGATGATATAAAAAAAAGCTTCACAGTAACCAGCTTAGACCTACTTGGACTTCGATCAGTTAGAAGGTTTGGGGATATGTATGATTTACTTTCTAATGCTGTACCAGAATTTGAGCTACATCCTTGGGAATTTAAAAAATTACCAGACAAATTCTGGACAAATAATAATATAAAAGAGGCTATAATGTGGTTAATTTATGAAGTAGAAGACACTATTCCAATTAATTTTAATCTAACACCTAAATTACTTTATGATAACGGACTAAGCAAAATATACTCAAAATGTCACCACAGCACGAGAGAAATAATGAATATAGTTTTTCCAGAAGAATACTTCGGTAAGATTTAAATGACTAAAATGAACCATCAACTTATGGTTCATTTCTTTTTTTATTTTTTTATATAAAACTATTGACTTTTTATTACAAATTTATTATAATATAAATGTTCCAAGCGAGTGGGCCTTTAGCTCAGCTGGTCAGAGCACCCGGCTCATAACCGGATGGTCCGGAGTTCGAATCTCTGAAGGCCCACCATTTTTGTATATTCGCTTGTTTGACAATCGGAAGGGTGTCCGAGTGGCTAAAGGAGGCAGACTGTAAATCTGTTAGCTTATGCTTACGATGGTTCGAATCCATCCCCTTCCACCATAGGGAAATTAGTCGAACTAATCGACTTTATATATATTAAAGGTTAATTTCGGTTAACCTTTTTTATATGCTTTGAAAGGAGTTGATTAGTTATGCAAATAATAAAGGAAAAACTAGATATAGAAGAAACATTAAATAAAAAGATAAAGAATATGTTAATGTTTTTAAATATTAAAGAAAAGATACAAAAAGGAAGTATAATTAATATTCCTAAAATAAACCTTGCATACATTGAACCTCATAAATTAGTTATTAATGATATAACTTACTTATTCTTTAATGAATGTGAAAATGTTTATATAAATACATTAGAAGAATCTATTGCTTTTAATGTATTAGAAGACTATATTAAAACTCATAAAAACTAAACCTATTGACTTATTTTAAAAAATTGATATTATATAAAACCAATAAAGACAAGCAGTATCCGTCTTTTATTAGAAAGGTAGGTACTTCTATGTTTAAAAACACACGAAAACAATTTATAAGTATGATTATAAGGAGTCAAAGGTATTAGTTATTACTAGTATTTTTGACTCTCTTTTTTATGGAAAAGGAGTTGAGAAAAAATGAAGAAAAATGTCGCAATATATTGTAGTGTATCTACTGAAGACCAAGCAAGAGAGGGTTATAGTTTACCAGAACAACAAGAAAAATTAAAAGATTTATGCAAATATAGAGATTATAATATTTACAATATTTATGAAGATGCTGGAATAGGTGGTAAAGATATGGATCATAGACCAGCATTTATGAAAATGTTAGAAGAAGTTAAAAATGGAAATATAAATGTAATAGTTGCTTATAAATTAGATAGATTAACAAGAAGTGTTAGAGATTTGGAAGTATTGATTAGTGAACTTGAAAAATATGAGTGTACTTTAGAGTGTGCTATGGACGATATTAAAACATCAACAGCAAATGTTAATTTTATAATAAGTATGATATAATCAATTGTTGATGATTAGTTTTATCAAGTGGAGGTGAAAATATGATTTATATAACAAGACACGGACAAACTGATTGGAATGTACAAAAGAAAGTTATGGGTAGATGTGATGAGCCATTAAATGAAAATGGTTTAAAACAAGCATCTGAAACTAGAAATAATTTATTAAATACTGATATTGATTTAATACTTTGTTCTCCATTACAAAGAGCAAAGCAAACAGCTGATGTAATAAATAAAGATAGAAATATACCAATAATTTATGATGAAAGAATTATTGAAAGAGATTTTGGGGAGTTTGAGGGCAAACAAACAAAAGATTTTGATTTCCATGGATATTGGAATTATTATAAAAATGAACAATATGAGAGTGCTGAAAATATACAAGTATTTTTTAAAAGAATATATTCTTTTTTAGATGATATTACAAAAAGGTATAAAGGTAAAAATGTATTAATAGTAGCACATGGTGGTGTAAGTATTCCTGTTGCTTGTTATTTTTATAATAACATCCCGGAAGGATCACTTGTTGATGCAGGTCTAGTATTAGGTAATTGCCAAGTTGCATCATATTCAATAGAAGAAAATAAAAAATTAACTAAATAGATTAAGGAGATTATTATATGATTAATGAGAAAATTATTTTAAATCAAAATAATGAAAAATTATTTGTTGAAACATATACACCAACAAATATAAAATCAACAATAATTTTTTGTCATGGAATAACAGGTTGCAGAAAAGGTAGAACAAAAGATGATAATTATTTTCAAAAACTCGCTAAAAAATTAATGAATTTGGATTACAAAGTTATATTATTTGATTTTTCAGGACATGGAGATAGTGAAGGATATGATTATGATGTTTGTTTATCAAAAAATACAAAAGAATTAGAAATAATTTTTAATGAAGAAGTGAATGATAAAAATGATGTTAATTTTCTCGCTTTTTCGTATGGTTCCGCGGTGCTATGTAATTTTTTATCACAAAATACAACACTAAATCCAAAACATATTGTACTATATAGTCCTTGTCTTTATCCAAATGAAAGTTGTTTTTTAAATTCTAACTCTATTTTTGGAAAAGATATTGTTAAAGATTTTGAAAGTGGTAAATTAAAAGAACTTGGTTATTGTGTTGTAGGTGCAAAAAACTTCTGTTTTGGTATGAAAATGATTGATGAATGTAAAAATTTTAAACCAAATTACTTAAATAAGTTTTCAGATAGAATTTTAGTGTTATCTGGTAAACAGGATATTATTCTAAACACTAAGTATAATGATGATTTTTGTAATATCAATGATATTACTAATATTTATCTAGATGCGTCACATTCTTTATTTGAAGAAATCAATACTGCATTTGATTATACAATAAATTTTTTAGAAGAAAAAAATTGATTTTGAACAAAATAGTGATATAATGTTTATAGAAATTAATCTTTTAAAAATTTCCAAACGTCTATAACTGATGCACCAATAACATATCTGTCCTAACAACAGATATAAAATCAACTAGAAAATAAATCTGGTTGATTTTTTTATTGCAAATAACACCAAAGAACATCTGTACAAAAATGAAAATGCCTGTGTTTATGTATTAAATACTCATTCATATAAATAATTCGGTCAATGTTGAATTTTATGCAAAACATAACATAATGAAGTGCAGAGTTTTTTTATATAAGCAGCCCTACAAATAATTCTAATTCTTAATTTATAGTTGCAATTATAAACAAATTATCTGAGTTATCAGATTCCAAGCTCTTTGGTAATTCTTCATTATATGCAACCCAATACTTGAAATCTTTATAATTCCATACTCCAATTTTTTCGTAGACTTTATATTTTATAGTTCTCTCCTCTTTTGCTGAAAATTTATCTCTTTTATCATCTTTTACAATATGAACTTTATTAGTTTTTGCCTCATATAATATGTCTATTATAAAAATGTCTCCTTCAATTGTGGACTGTACTACTCTGATAAAAGCATCTTCTTTTTTGTTGTACTTATCCATAAATTTACTATATAAATTATCATTATGGATCATTGCTCCTATTACAAAACAATTATCTTTTTGAGCCTGTTTAGTAGTATAATTTTCTTCCAACATTCTTATATCCTTATATTGACTTGTGATGCTATGATTATAGAAGTCATCTATATTTGACATACCCCCAAACTCTATTGTATAATTATTTTCTAGTTCATACATTCCTTGTGCAGGAGTAATTGGAAAATATTTATTATTTAGTAAAAAACTAACTATTTCATCATTTTCATCTCTATATTTTATAACATAGCCTCCAAAGCTAGAACTCCATTCTATGTCTACAAATTCATACTGCTTTTTAGGAAAATTTTTCTTTAAATAATTTGTGGCAGAAAGTTTTGCTATATTTTTTGGTATTATCAAACTAGTCCATAAGCAAATAATAACTACTAAAATTATAAATATTGTAACTATGACCACTACTTTTTTATTCATAACTCCTCCTACTTAAAAATCTACTAACTTACTTTATTTAATATATCATAAACTTTTAAATTTATCTATAATCAAATAAGAGTTTATAGTATATAAAAAAAAAGATACTCTATACTTTGAGCATCTCTTCAAACATTTTAATATTAGCTTTTATATTTTTTCATTTTATTTCTACCTAATACTATCTAAACTTATGAAATCTGGTTGTCTTTTATGAAAAATTGCAATATTTTTTATTCCTAGAAACTCTAACATCTCATATACCTTTTTAAAATCCTTTGCCAAATCTTCTACTCTATGTGCATCTGACCCTATCGTTATTATCTTTCCTCCTAACTCTTTATATCTTTTAATAATTTCTATATTAGGATGTGGAGATAAAAGACCATATCTTATACCCGATGTATTAATTTCTATTCCCTTATCCTTTCTTATAAGAGACAATAAAATAGCATCTAAAATTTCTAGAAATTCACTATATTCAATATATTTTTCTTCATAATTTCCATACCTTACAACATAATCTAAATGGCCATAAACATCAAATTCATCATAAATTAATATGTTTTCAAGCACTTCTTCAAAATATTTTAAATATGCTTCTTTCCTAGTAATACCATAAAAAAAACTTCTATCCATTGCCATATCTTTTTTGCAGGTAATATGAGATGACCCTATTATAAAATCAAATGGAAATTTTTTAACTAAATTTTTTACATTATCTGATATGTCTGGTTGCAATCCTATCTCTATTCCAAAATTAAATTTAAAATCACATTTAGCTCTTAGTCTATAAAATTCATCATAGTATTTACAAACATCAAGTGTTTTTAATTTAGTTTTTATTCCATCATATACATCATAATGTTCCGTAAATGTAATTTCATCCACTTCTTTATTACTGGCTACTTTAATGCAATCTTCCATGCTAGAAATTCCGTCATGGCTTATTTTAGTGTGAACATGACAATCCTTATACATATTAATCCTCCTAGTCAATTGACATTTATTTAGATAACAAAACTTACTATATACATACTACCATAAAAATTTGTATGGTGCAACAATTTGTGTCTTGTTAATTTTATAGATGCCACAATCCCTTGTCTTTTTAATAAAATTATGTTATAATTAATACACATTTTATACTAAAAGCCAAAAATAAATTTTTAGCTTGTTTAATCAACTTTTAACTTTCAACCTAAGGAGGAGTTATAACATGTCAATCGCATTAAAAACCTTTGTAGAAGATATTTTATTTTGGTTTTCTATATTTTTTGCAAGTTCTCTATTTTCCGAACAAAAGTTGACTTTTTTCTTTATAACAATAGGCCTATACGCTTTAATACTATTATTTTTATTTATAGAGTTTATTAAAGCGATTTATAGTAAAAATTCCTCAAAAAAAAGAATAAAAGTGTGTTTTACGAAACTACTATACTTTATTATATCAACTAGTATTTTTATACTATTGACACTAGCTGCTGTAAACTTATTTAATCTTGACTATTTTACATTATTTGAGATAATTTCGTTTGGTAGCAATTACTATACTCTAAAAAGTCTATAAAATATATTAAACCAGTGGAATAATTAATTCACTGGTTTATTTTTCTTGACTTTTATTAAATTATGTCATACAATTTGCTTAATATGCGTAATTTAAGTATATGATAATATAAATACTTATATATATTAATTTTGGAGGTTAAAATTGATGATAGTAAATATTCTTTTTATCCTTTTAGGTTTTGTACTACTAATAAAAGGAGCAGACTTTTTAGTAGATGGTTCTTCTGATATAGCAAAGAAACTGAAAGTGTCTGAAATGATTATAGGACTTACCATAGTATCTATTGGTACATCTATGCCTGAGTTATTCGTAAATATTACATCTTCTCTACAAGGTAGTTACGATATTACAATAGGAAACATAGTAGGATCAAACTTATGCAACTTACTATTAATACTTGGGATTTCTACAATTATTACACCTCTAACTTTTGAAAAAGAAACTAAACTTATTGAAATACCAATATGCCTTGCAGTAACGGTTTTATTTGGTATATTTTGCAATACTTCAAATGGAATATCTAGAATTGAAGCAATAATACTTTTGTGTCTTTTTATATTATTCATAACCTATACAATTATAATGGCAAAAAAAGGAAAAGAATTTAACAAAGATGAAAATGGTAATTTTAAGATAAATGAAATAGCTAAAAATTCAACTCTAAAAAATATAATTATTATCTTACTTGGTATAGCAGGGTTGAAATTTGGAGGGGATTTAGTAGTAAACAATTCAAAAGAAATTGCAACAGTGTTAGGACTTAGTGAGAAATTTATTGGTCTTACTATACTTGCTGTTGGAACCAGTTTACCAGAGCTTGTTACTAGTGTAACCGCTGCAATAAAGCATAACAGCGATATAGCCATTGGAAACATAATAGGATCAAATATTTTTAATATTTTATTTATTATAGGTACATCTTCAATTATATCTCCTATATCATATAACAAAACATATAATGTCCAATTCATAATATTGATATTTTCAACAGCATTACTTGCAATTCTACCTTTCTGTCAAAAGAAAAACCAAATGTCTAGAATTGATGGTATAATTTTTACACTAATTTATATAGCATATATAGCTCTTTTATTTATAATATAAAGCAAGATAAATTTATTATCTTGCTTTATTTTGCTATTCCTTAAGCATCATTGTATTTCCACTTTCGTAATGTTTAATCGCATAATTAAATGTTACTAGGGCAAGGATGCTTATTATACTTAATGCGAAAACAAAAATGAGGAATAACCAGGTATTGAATTCTTGTGTAAGCTTAATTGGGATAAATGAGATATATGCTGAAGGAATTACTGTATACAGTAAAAACTTTAATGCTTTGCTGTAAATTTGTTCTGGATATGTGGAGAAATTAAGTACCAAATTATATATATACCTTTTACTTATATCTTCTGTATCACCCAAAAATACAGATAAGCTTCTCAGAATTATTTCCATTCCAACATAAACTATTGCACCCATTGTTCCAAAAACAATTCCTAATAATGCTTTTAACATATTACATTTGGTAGCTATAACAAGTAAAATAATACCATATATAATATCTCCACATGCAGAGAATCTACACTTGGATGTGGCAATTAGAAGTAATGGATGTTTAGGTAAAATAAGATATGTATCTAGTACCCCATTAACAATTAACTTATTTATATCACATACTCCTTCAAAAAAGAAATATGCAACACCATAAGATATGGTAGAAATAGACCAAAGATACATTATATCATTTAGAGTTACATCCCCTACACTTCCTCCACTTTTAGATATTATTATTGCCCAAAACACTAAAAATGTTGAATTATTTATCATCATAAATAATGTTTCTACAATAAAGTTTACTTTATACTTGGTACTTTTTTTGATGTTGCATATAAGATTCATGAAAAAAAATCTTATACTTTTTTTAACCGCCATTTGCATTGATTTTTTTCACTCCTCTCTCATACTGCACTTTAGTGACAAATATAAGCACTAAAATTGATATAACTTGCATTACAATCAAAAACAAAGCTACTTTTAGATCATACTTTGCAAATATTCTTGCAGGTGCATATACTGCATATGTTGTTGGCATAACAAGAAATATAACTTGAAATACTTCATCAAACATCTCTAATGGTGAAAATACTAGAAGTAGCATCAACTTAGAAACTATTAAACGAAGTGACTTTACCTCTTCAATAAAGAAGCTAAAAAGCCCAATTACAATATCTATTAAAATAGCTATTATAACTGAAAGAAACAAAGATATAAAAGAAAATATTACTTGCATACCACATATACTTATATGCGGTGCCATAAGGCTTCCCATAAAAACGGCAAATAATATGTTAATTCCCGCTCTTACAAAGTTTGAAAGTCGTTGTGAAAACATGTAAGCAGCAAAATTTATAGGCCTCACAAGCATATTTGCAATATCTCCATTTTTTACCTGGCTCGATATATCACCTGAAGTATCCCTTATAGCATACATTATAATTTCACCAATAATGACATACCATATGAGTGACTCTTTATTATATCCTGCAATATCTTGCTTAGATGCTAACACATAATCCCATATTAAGTAAAATACTGCAATATGAATAGCGTAGGCAAATAAAGATGAAATATAATCATATATAAATGTTATTTCCTTCTTTATTGTAAACAGAGTTATTTTTAAGTATTTATTCATTTTGCCTATCCTCCTTATATATGTCTTGAATGATTGTTTCAAGTGAAGTCTCATCGATTTTTATGTCAGATACTTCACCAACCGTGATAAGCTGTGAAATCTTTTTTGCAAAATTTGTATCCGTTTTTTGAAATTCATATGTTGCTACATTTTCTTTTTCATCAAATTTTATAAGATTATCACAAATAAGATTTGATTTATTTATACTATCATAACCAACGGTTACAATTCTAGTTTTAGAATACTTTGCTTTCAAATCAGATATTTTTGAATCTAAAACTAAACTTCCATTATCTATTATGATAATTCTTTTGCAAAGTTTTTCTACATCACTCATATCATGAGAGGTCAAAAAAACAGTTACATTTTCTTCTTCATTTATTTTTTTTATAATGTCAAGTATTTTCTTTTTTGACATTATATCAAGCCCAATTGTAGGTTCATCTAAGAATAAAATTCTTGGTTTGTGTAAAAGTGAAGCTAAAATTTCAGCCTTCATTCTCTGTCCTAACGAAAGCTTTTTAACAGGTTCATTTATTATGTCCCAAGCTTCAAATAAGTCGGCCAAGTAATTTATTCTATCTTCTAGTACATCTTTATCAATGTCATATACTGCACCAAAAAGTCTATAACTTTCAATGGCAGGTAAATGCATCCATAAAGATGACTTCTGTCCAAAGAGGCAACCAATGTTTTTAACAAGATTTATTCTATCACTTTGTGGGTCAAATCCTAGAACAGATATCTCCCCATTCGTTTTGTGAATAATTCCTGTGAGCATTTTAATTGTAGTAGATTTTCCTGCACCATTTGGACCAATAAACGCTACTGTTTCCCCTTGTTCAATTTCAAATGATACATTATTAACCGCCTTAAATATTTCCTTTTTGCCCTTCCTCTTTAAAGTAAATTCTTTGGTCAAACCATTAACCCTGATCATAATAATGTCCTCCTTAAAAGATTTGTTAGAATACCATTCATTATAATTTATAATGAATATAAAAAAATATTCTCATACAAAAAGCCTCTTTCAAGACTCCTTATATGAGAACATTCTCAAATCTAGTGTACCAAACATTATATCTTTGGCTGCATAGCTCACCTAAGCTTATATGCACTCTCGATACTTAAATAATAGCACAATTTTTTTAATTTGTCAACCTATATTTTATAAATTAAGCATAAAATATAGTAATCTACTTAAAATAAACTATTTAGTTTTATCTTCTATCTCCCTTACTTTAATTTTTTGTTCATCTAAGTTTAGAGCGTGTACACTTCTTGGAACAAAATCATAGCCTTTTTCATCAATTGTTTGGATGTCTTTTCTTTCTAGCTCCAAATTATATTTAAGAGATACCTTGTCTTTTGATGGAATTTTTTCTATATTTTTATCCATATAATCACCATAAATATTATTTGTAAAATAAATATAAATATGCAAAAAGGTACTCCATAAATTACATAGAATACCTTTAAATTTAATCTTTACTTTTTTTTAGTTTAAGCACTGTATTAAAAATAACAATCAATGTTAATGAAATAATTACACCACCAACTATATCACTACACCAATGAACACCTGAAATAATTCTTAAAATAACGATTACAAATAGAGTAATTAATGATACTATATTAAAAATAGTTCTTAATTTATTATCTTTTATTAGACTTTTATTTACAATATTTGCACTAAGACATATAAAAATAGCCATCATTGTATGTGATGATGGATATGATGCTTCAAGCATACCATCAATTAATATAGGTCTATAATTTAATATAAATTTTTCAAAAAATAAATATAATATACCAATTATTACATAAAATACTCCTAGTAGTATTATTTCAAAATCAACTTTTAAAATACTTTTTCTTTTAACTAACTCTATTATTCCTAAAATACCATATATAGCAACAATTAACATTGGCAGTATTCCAAGCACACCTGTTATATTATACCATGTCATGTTACTTCCAATATATTGTGCCACTTTAATATTAATAGTTGCAAATCCTACATTTGAACCATTTGGTCCCACAGGTTTTACATCAAAATTTAATACCAATATAGTAAATAAGATAGATAAAATTATTAGTATAGTACACAAAATAAATCCTTTAGTTTCCTTTTTCATAGCTTTCTCCTTAAAAGTTTATTTTTTCTTATATCTTTTTATAGCAGTTGCTCCTACAAAAAGTATTATTGCTGGAATAACAAACTCTATAATTCTAAATATAAATATATAATAAAAAGGTATTGAATAACTTTCATTATACTTACAGTAATCTGCTATAACTCTTATGGCAAATCCCACAAACAAAATTATGGAACAAAAATATAATAGCTTATATATATTGCCCTTATTTATATTTTCACCTAAATGATAATTATTTTTCATATGTCTCCTCCTTCATTTCTCCACTTGACTTATCTTCAAGTAATACATTTATCTTCTTTTCTGCATGTTGCAATTTATCACTACATTTTTTTGAAAGCTTTATTCCTTCCTCAAAAACTTTTATTGATTCATCAAGTGTCAAATCGGTATCTAACTTTGAAACTACTTCTTCTAATTTTTTTAAATCCTCTTCAAAACTACTTTCCATAGATTTCCTCCTACTTAATTACTTTTGCTAAAATTTTTCCATCACATAAAGTTATATTTATATTTTCTCCATTTGCTACATCATTTGTACTTTTTATAACCTTGTTTTTATCATTACTTACAACACTATATCCTCTGTTTAATATTTTTAGAGGACTTAGACTATCAAGGTTTGATATAAGGCCATTTAGCCTCAAATTTTCTTTTTCATATTTTGATCTGATAATACTTTCCATGGTATTTATATAGTTATCAATTAATATTTTATTCTTTTCTAAAAGTTCTATTGGTCTTTTTTCAATCTTAGAAGCTTCTAATAATTCAACATATTTTTTCTTCTTTTCAATATTTCTTTTTACTTTTGCTTCTATACTAAGTCTTAGTTGATTTATTTTAAATACCAAATCTGAATAATTCGGATACACAAGTTCTGCCGCAGCAGAAGGGGTAGGTGCTCTTAAATCAGATACAAAATCACATATTGTATAATCAGTTTCATGTCCAACCGCAGATACAATTGGAATTTTTGAATTATATATCTCATATGCTAAATTTTCATCATTAAATCCAAACAAATCCTCAAATGATCCACCACCACGTGCTATTATTATAACATCTACATTATTTAGTCTGTTAAATGTTTTTATTCCTTCTATCACAGTTGGAGCCGTATTTACACCTTGAACACTTGCAGGATACAGTAAAAGATTTACTTTATCAAATCTTCTTGTAGAAACATTTATTATATCTCTAATTACAGCCCCGGTACTAGATGTAATTATACCAACTCTATTTGGTAAGAACGGTATTTTCTTTTTATGCTCATTACTAAACAATCCCTCTTTTTCAAGTTTTGATTTTAATTGTTCATATTTTTTATGCAATTCTCCCGTTCCAACTTCAAAGACACTTGTAACATATACTTGATATATACCATCTCTTTCATATGCAGCTACACTACCAGATACAATAACTTTCATACCATCTTTTAGACTAAGCTTCATGTATGTAGCATTTCCTTTAAACATAACACATTTTATATTGGAATTTTCATCTTTTAGATTAAAATACAAATGTCCACTATAATGGGCTTTAAAATTAGATATTTCTCCAATAACATTTATGGTACTTAAAAAGTTATCCTTTTCAAATACCATTTTTATATATCTATTTACGCTAGATACTGTATAAACTTTTGGTTCAATACTTTCCATATATTTTCAACACCTATTTATTATCTTCTATTACCTTGGCTATAAGTCCATTTACAAAAGATTTTGAATCATTATTACCATACATTTTTGCAAGCTCTACTGCCTCATTTGCAACAACTTTTGGAGGCGTAGCTTTATCATCAAATTTAAGTTCGAAAATTGCAAGTCTAAGTATTGCAAGATCAATTTTTGCAATACGAGAAATAGACCAATTTTTTAAATGCAAAAGTATCACTTCATCAATTCTTTCAAGGTTATCAACAACACCATGTAAAGCTTGTCCTATATAGCTTTGTTCATCTGGTAAATTAGAATTTTCCTCAAAACAAAATTCTAATATTTCGTCTAAATCTAAATTATTTTTATCTAAAAATTCCAATTGGTATATGCATTTAAATGCATTATCTCTTGCCTTTTTTCTCCCCATTTAAATTCTCCTATTCTTTTTTTGTATTATTTTTTTCTTGATAATAATAAACATTATCACCAGAGTTTTTCTTAAAATTTTTATTTAGAAAACGATTTATTACTTCTTCATTATCCTGAACTTTTTTTCCTAAAAATACTGCAAGTGCTATAAAAGCAATAAGTACCAAAAATCTAAAAATATATTCAAATATTCCAAGTGCATAAAGTATTACAACTATACTTACAAACAAAATTATATATTTATTTTTTACTATATTTTCCCATATTTCTTTCATATAAATTCCACCCTTATATTTACTTTATTACTTAGATTGTGTTTGCTTTTGTTGTTCAAAATATACGCCTTTTACTTTGATGTTTGCCTCTTTTATCTCAACAGTTGTTTGTTTTTTAACACCGTTTTTTATATGTGCTTGTAGCTTAGATGTTAAATCTGGCAAAATAGTATCTGGTAATATATATGCAAAAATATTTGCTGTAACACCTGTATCATCTACATTTAATTCCACCTTAACATTTTTTAACTCAGCATAGTTTTTTGTTATTGAAAGAATTATATTTTCAAATGTATCTTTTGTTATATATACTGTACCTTGTTCATTTTTTATAGCAAGTCCAGTCTTTACATCTTCTGAATCTGATGAACATGAAAATACTCCAATAAGTCCAAAAAGTGCAAATATACTACCGATTACAATTCCTGCAACCTTATTATTTACAAGCCATGCTTCAACGGCCTCTAATATTTCAGTTGTTTTTATCATTTCAGTTGAAGTAAGTATTAAAAATACAGATATTACAAGTATAATTATAGAAAATAAAATTAGTATTAATTTTTCTAAACTTTTCATAAAACCCCACCTTATAAAAAAAGCTCCATAGCCCAAATAAAATTTGGGCTATTTGCTATATTACTCTTCTGTTGTTGATTCTTCTTTTTTCTCTTTTTCTTTATCAAAAATTATTCCTTGAACATTTACATTAACTGCTACAACTTCAAGACCTGTCATATTTTCAACTGCATTTTTTACTGCATTTTGAGCTGACCAAGCTACATCTGGTATTCTTACACCGTATTGAACATTAACAAATAAATCGATAGTTACTTTTTTATTTTCAAGAGAAATTTTAACCCCTTTTGTATACTTTTTATTTCCACCTAAAATCTGATTAATACCGTCAACAAATCCAAGGCTCATTCCTGCAATTCCATCTACTTCTGCTGCTGCAAGCCCTGCAATTATTCCAATAACTTCCTCTGAAATGTTTAAATTAGTATCAATTTCAACATTTTGATCTTCCTTTATTTCTTCAATTTCACTTTTTTTATCACTCATATAAATTACCTCCAATTATAACAATATTTTTATCAATATTTACTAGTATTATACAATAAAACCATATAAAAGTCACGCATTTTACAAATATTAGATCTTATTTAATTAATCTATATAGGTATAATCTGTATAATACTTTTTATTATATCTATTATATTTTTTATTTTTATAAGAATTATTTTGATATTTATCATATGTATTATACTCATAGTAATCATAATAGTCATTATTATAGCCATACTCATCAAGCCCTTCAATTATAACCAAAGACATTATACTCATAAATACACATATACTCACTGAACATATAGTAAGTATTATACCAGCGAGTGGCATACCATACTTACTGTTTCCCTTCTTTATTATATCTATTATTCCTAAAATAAAAGCTATCGTACCTGTAAGTGGTGCTATAAAGCACACAAATGGAATAAAAGAAAATAAAATTGTTATTATTCCTAAAACTAGCGATGCTATTCCCATAAATATTACCTCCTTATACTATATTTGTACCTAACTTTTTACCACCTAATATATGGAAATGTAAATGTTTAACTGCCTGTCCACCATTTTCTCCTATATTAGTTACAACTCTATACCCTTCGTCATAAATGCCTGATATTTTTGCTACTTCTTTAATTGCAAGCATACATTTTGCAATATAATTAATATTTTCTTCATCTAAATCATTCAAACTTTTAATATGCTTTTTTGGTATAACCAAAATATGTATAGGCGTTACAGGAGAGATATCATTAAATGCTAAAACATATTCATTTTCAAATACAATCTTACTAGGTATTTTTTTATCTACTATTTTACAAAATATACAATCTTCCAAACTAACTCCCCCTTATTTACTTTCCAATATAGCTTTTATTCTTCTTACTCCTGAAGATGAGGCTTCTTCTTTTTTTATAACAAATCTTCCAAGCTCAGATGTATTTTTTACATGTGGTCCTCCACAAAGTTCTTTTGAAACATCACCAATACTGTATACTGTTACAATATCTGGATATTTTTCTATAAACATACATTCTGCACCCGATTTTATTGCATCTTCTTTTTTCATTTCTTCTACTTTTACATCTAATCCCTGATTTATCCATTCATTTACTAAATCTTCTACACTTTTCTTTTCTCCATCACTTAATTTATGATCACATGAGAAGTCAAAACGCATTCTATCAACTGTTATGTTTGAACCTTTTTGATGTACATTATTTCCTATTACTTTTTTTAATGCAGCATTAAGCAAATGTGTTGCAGTATGGTAAGCTATTGTAGTGTCATTTTGTTCAGCAAGTCCTCCTTTGAATTTTTGCTCTGAACCCAGACGAGATTTTTCTTGATGAATTCTAAATAGGTCGTTAAATTCACCTATATCTATTGTAAGTCCATTTTCTTGAGCTAAATCGCTTGTAACCTCTGGTGGAAATCCATAAGTGTCATAGAGTCTAAATACTATTTTAGAAGGTATCTTTTTTACTCCCTCTTGTTTTATTTTTGCTACTTCTTTGTTAAATTCCTTTTCACCATTTGAAAGTGTTTTTATAAATTTATCTTTTTCTTCTATTATAACTGACTTAATTATTTCTTCATTTTGCTTTAATTCAGGATACAATTCATTTAAAGTGTCAATATTTAGTGAAATTATATTGCCAAGCTCATTTAAATTAATTTGTAGCTTGTTTAGATGTCTTATCATTCTTCTAATTAATTTTCTTAAAACATATCCTCTATCTAAATTACTAGGTCTTGCACCATCTGAAATTATCATCATAGATGATCTTAAATGTTCTGCTACTATTCTTCTGCTCTCTATTATATCTACTTTTTCAAGCTTTTTTAGCATATCCATTACATTTTTAAATATTTCAGTATCAAATGGTGTTTTTTCTCCCTCTAGAAGCATTGTAATACGCTCAAGTCCCATTCCAGTATCAACATTTTTTTGCTCCAATTTAGAATATGTGCCATCACTGTTTTTATAAAATTCCATAAACACATTATTCCAAATTTCCACATACTTTCCACAATCACATGAAGGCTGACATGAATTACAACATTTCTCCTTCCCTGTATCATAAAATATCTCAGTATCTGGTCCACATGGTCCTTCTTCCCCCGCTATCCACCAATTATCATCTTTTCCATAATAATAAATATGGTCTTCTAATATTCCTGCTTTTTTCCAACATAATGCAGCTACGTCATCTTTTGTGCAGTCGCTATCTCCGGCGAAAACTGTAACTGATAATTTTTCATTTGGAATATTTAAAATTTTCGTTAAAAAGTTGTAGCTATAATTAATAGATTCTTCCTTGAAATAATCACCAAGTGACCAATTTCCAAGCATTTCAAAATATGTTAAGTGTCTATTATCTCCAACTTCGTCTATATCATTTGTCCTTACACACTTTTGATAGTCACATATTCTTTTTCCTTTTGGATGTTTTTGACCAAGTAAATATGGCACAAGTGGTTGCATACCAGCTGTATTAAAAAGTACAGATGGGTCATTTTCTGGTATAAGAGGAGCTGATGGAATTATTTTATGTCCATTTTCCTCAAAATATTTTAAAAATTTGTTTCTTATTTTTATTGCTTTCATTTATAAATCACCTTTTAAAAATTCAAAGATATTATATCAAATTTAAACTTTCAAGTCAATTTTTAGTTTAAAATATTCACCATTTTATAAAAAAAAGTAGTGACATATCACTACTTAATTTTTTATATTTCTTTAAAATATTTCTCACACTTTTTATTTAAGTTTTTGGTAAGTGCTATATTTATTAAAAGCAAAGATAAGCACATCAAAAACATAATTAAGCTAAAAGAAATTTTTGTGCTTACAACAATAATTATAGGTAATACAACAAAACTAAACATCATTGGTATAAAAACAGCTATAAATGAATTTTTACTTTGTTTTACAACTTCTGCTTCATTTTGCCAATCTAGTTTTGGATTTTTAATATCTGTAAAAATTCCATTTGTATAACAAGCAAGACTAAATAAAACTATATAAAGTATTAAAAGTATCATTTCAAGTAAAGTAACATTTAATATAACACATATTATAGCACTACATATACATGATATTGGAACAACTAAAAGCATATTTAAGGCTATTTTTGCTTCTATAATTTGAGACACTTTTTGTGGTAAAATTTTCAAAATCCAAATCTTATTTCCTTCAATGGAAATTGATGAACATGCAGTGTTTGCTGTTGATATTATAAAAGATATAATAAGTAAAATAACAGAAAGTGGACTTATTGAAATTTCACTTGTATAAAAAAGCGATGGAAGCATGGCCGTTATAGCTTTACCATTAGTAAATATCATATATATTGTAAATATCACATAAAGAATTACTCCAAAAAATGTATTTACAAAATATAGTGCTGAACCTGTATATAGTCTAAATTCCTTTTTTAACATTGTTATAAATTTTGTACTAGTATTATAAACTAGCTTATCATTACTTTTTATATTTATATTATTTTGACTTAAAATAATTTTCTTAAAACCTGCACTAAATACTAAGGATACTATTAATATAGATACAATATTTATTGCTATAAATATAATTAAATCTTTTATACTATTATGAATTAAAGCCATATGAAGTGTTTTAATAAAATAACCCGGTCCCATTATTATACTTTTTATTTGAGAAGTATTTTGTATAAAATTACTTGCAATAGACTTAATTGAAAATACAAACATGAATAAAGCTAATAAAAACACAAAATTAAACACTATTTCAAAAGTATTTCCACACTTTAATTTGTTTACTAAATATGCAATAAAATATGCTATTATTACTGATATAGCAGTTGCAAGTAGAGGCAAAAACAAAGTTAAAATAAAACTCATAATATAAAATTCTATTCCCATTTTTAACCTTATTGCGTAAAATACGCAACATGTCAAAAACACTAAAAATGCCATTATATAGTTAATTATGCACACATTTAACATTCTTGCAATGAATATTTGATTTTTGCTAAGTGGCAAACTAAACACATATGAATTATCTTTTGAATTAAAAAGTATATTTTTTGTTTTGGAAAACGACATAAGTATTATATATAATATTACAATAATGTATGCAATAGCTGGCACAAAGCGTTCCATTTGATAATTTACTAAATAATCTATGCCAATATTTGTATATGTATAAACATAAAAAACTATAAGTGCAAAAATTAAAAAAAGGAATGTATTTGATGTCCTTATTTTACTTCTATTAGCCCTGCTCGACTTTGAAAAACTATTTTTAAGTAATATTTTAAGAAAAGACAAAGTTTTACTCATTTTCTATCAACTCCAAAAATACATCTTCTAGTGAACTGTCACCTTTGATTTCATCAACACTACCCACTTTTACAAGTTTACCATTTTTAATAATTCCCACTCTATTACATAATTTTTCTACTACTTCAAGCACATGTGAAGAAAAAAATATTGAACTTCCCTCTTCTGTTAGCTCCTTCATTATTTGTTTTACATTAAATGCTGCTTTCGGATCAAGTCCAACAAATGGTTCATCAAGCACAAGTAACTTTGGCTTATGAATTAAAGATGCAATTATAACTAACTTTTGTTTCATTCCATGTGAATAAGATGAAATTTTATCTCCTAAATTATTATATATTTCAAACTGCTTTGAGTATCTTTCAATTAAAGCAATTCTTGTTTCTTTTTTTACATCATACATATCTGCCATAAAATTTAAATATTCTATTCCTTTAATGTTTTCGTATATATCCGGATTATCTGGAATATATGCCATAATTTTCTTACAGGCTATATCGTTTTTTGATATGTCCATTCCATCTATTAGTATTTTTCCACTATCAAAGTCTTGAATTCCAACTATTGACTTTATAGTTGTTGTCTTTCCTGCTCCATTGTGGCCTATAAAGCCAAAAATTTCTCCATCTTTTACTTCTAAGCTAAGTGAATCCACAGCTTTTTTATTTCCATATTTTTTAGTCAATTTTTCTATTTTTAGCATAACTATTCCCCCATTTTTCATAAGTATATCATATGCAAATTTATTATTCAAATCTTATTGAATTTTTTGATAAAATATGTTAAAATATTCCTGTTTTTAAGGAGAAAAAATATGTTACAAAAAATTATTGGTCAAGCAAGACGAGCTATTGATGATTATAATATGATAGAAGATGGAGATAAAATAGCAGTTGGGGTATCTGGCGGAAAAGATAGCTTAACTTTACTTCGCACATTACACGATTTAAGAAGATTTTATGAAAAAAAATTTGATATAATTGCAATTACAATTCATCCAGGAAGTGATACATTTAAAACAGATGGAATAGAAAAATTTTGTAAAGATTTAGACATAGAATATATAGTATATAATTCTGATATTTCAAATGTAGTATTTGATATTAGAAAAGAAAAAAATCCTTGCTCTTTATGTGCAAATATGAGACGTGGTATGCTAAATAGTATAGCAATAGAACATGGTTGTAATAAGATAGCACTCGCACATCACTCAGACGATGTAATAGAAACACTTCTTATGAGTATGTTTTTAAATGGTTCTATTCATACCTTTGCACCAGTTACATACCTTAGTCGTAGTAATGTAAAAACAATAAGACCTTTTATTTATGTAGCCGAAAAAGATATTCGTGCAGTGGCAAGAAATCTTAATTTTCCTGTGGTCGGCAAATGTTGTCCAAAAGATGGATATACTAAAAGGGAGTATACTAAGGATCTAATAAAAAATTTAAGACATGATATTCCTTTAATTAAACAAAATTTACTTGGGGCTATAAAACGTTCAGATATTGATGGATGGAAAATTGATGCTAAAAAAGATAATAAAAATCACGAGTAATTCACCCGTGATTTTTATTGTTTTAATTATTTTTTTCTTCACTATTTTCCTCATAATTATCTATCATACTGTCTTCTTTAATGTCACTATTTTCTTCTAGCTCTGACATTCTTCTATGTCTTCTTTTAACTATATTTTCGTCTTGTATTTCTTCTTTTTGATTAAATTTGTTATTTTTTTTATTCTTTAATAAAAGTAGGATTATTACTATGATTAATATCAAAATTACTACAAGACATAAGACAACTAACTTATTTTCTTTAATAAAATCCTTTAGTGTTTTTTCCCTAACATCAGTTAGTGCAGAAATTTCTTCTGTTTTATAAAAGATCAAATTATACTCTTTTGTAGCACTCTCATCTTTTGAAGTTACTTTTACTTTTATATGATTTAGTCCAATCTCTAACTTTTCATTTCCTTGCACTTCAACTTTTGCTCCATCTACCATAGTTTCATAATTAAGTAATAGTTTATCCACACTACCATCAACATCTTCAAGTAAATATTCTAATGTATCAGCTGTAAATTCATTTTTAAATTTAGAGTTTTCTACTGAAAGTGATTTTAAATTAGCATTAATATCATCTGGATTTTTTGCCTTATTTACTTTTATTTCATATACTTTTTGTGTACCATTTTCTGCCGTACAAATCACTTTTACTATATTTTCTCCAGAAACAAGACCTGTATTTCCTTCAACTTTCACACTTGCCTTTGTATCTGCTGGTGTTGCATTAATATTTAATTCTTCTACATCATATGAAACATCTAAACTATAACTTGTATTATTCGTATCAAATGCCATTTCATGATTTTCAATTGTAAGTGTAGCCAAGTTATTGTTTTTGCTTCTAGTATCTATGTATACAGCCTTTGAATATATTGTAATCGATTTTGCTCCAACAGAGGCAGTTTGACCAGCAGAAGTTGCCATATCGACTGGTGTTATAGTTATTGTTGCATTTCCAACTGCTTTTGCTGTTATAGTAAATTTTGCATTCCCTTCAACCCAAAGACTTCCTTGACTAACAGAAATTATATTTGAATTTGAAGATGAAACATTTACCCTTCCTATTGCATCACTACCTGTAACTGTTATTGTAGCAGAATTTCCTACCGTAAGAGAAGTTGCAGTAGCAGAAATAGAAATAGATGATGCATCTACAAAGCTTATAATACTTATCATAAAACTAAAGATTATAAATACTAATGCAATATTTTTAAATTTTATTTTATTCATATATCTCCTCCATATTTTTAAATATTAATTATCTATTTGTGTGCCATTCATTATATGATTTTTAATTAAAACATAGTCTGCTGCACTTACTTTACCATCACCATTTGCATCAGCTCCAAGTGACTGTATATCGCCTAAAATAGCACTACCCATTATATGATTTTTAACAAGTACATAATCTGCTGCGGTTGACTTTGCATCTCCATTTACATCACCTTTAATTATTACCTTATATGTAACAAGTGATTTATTTTTGCTATCAATTATAGATATCTCTGTTCCTGTTCCAAGATTTGACTCATCATTTAAAACATCTCCTGATACATCTTTTGCAAGAATAGTACATCCGTTATACAGTTTTATTGATGATTTAACGCTACCAAGATTAGTTTGTAATGGAAGTTTTTTAATTAAATCACCCTCTATGATTATTTTAGAAGTGTCAATCTCATAATTTTTAATATTTTTGCTTACTTTAACTGTTGCACTAGTTTTTATTTCTTTTTCTTGTTCGTATATGTCTACTTCATTTTCACTATTATTATTAATTTTAAAAGTTATAGTAGTTTCTCCTTCTTTTTGGGCAACCACTTTTCCTCCATCTATCTTTAATATTTCATCATTACTTGAAGTGACAGTATAATCTTTATTTGTAGCGTTTGCTGGAGTTATAGTTAAATTATATTTTAGTTCTTGACCTACCTCTAATTCATATAAATCTTTATCAAGTTCTAATTTTGTAACATAAATGCTATCACTACTTGAAGTTACTACCTCTAAAAATTCGTTTTTAACATATCCGACCATTCCATCTGGAAGCCTTACCTTAGCAAAACCATTAGAATATATACCAAGCCTTGTTAAACTTTCTCCATTTTTTATACTAGTTATTACTTTACTATCTGTTGATATTCCATTTCTAACATTTAGTGTTGTGTTATCACAATTTTTTACTTTTACACTTTCTTCTTTTTGTTCATATTTTACATCAACATTTGATTCTAAGCCTGATGCACTACTTGGCATATTTTCAAATACTGGAATATAGAATACAAACTCTGAATCAATTATACCCATTTTACTATAAGAATTATATATGTTTTGAGCCTGAGTTCCCGGATCTAATATATTTGTCATATATTGCCAAGCATATAAATAAATAGCATTTTTATATATGTTCGTAACATCAAATTTTTGATTATAAAGCGTATTTTGGCCGTATTTTATATAATCGTTATAAAGTGTAGCAGCACCTGCTTTTATTGATTTTTCTGGTGTGTCCCAACCACATTTTTTAGCGTATGCCAAACCATATTTTATAGCATTTACTCCATCTGTTGCATTTACATTAAAAAAGTTATAATAACCTGTAAAACCAGATACTGTTCCACTAACAGAAGAATTTTTGGAGCCATCTGTACCAAAATCTCCTACCTCTTGCTTAATTTTTGTAATTATACTAAGTGGATTTACATCATTTTGTTCCCCTGCTTCATAAATAATATCAACATAACTTTTTTCCATAGTTACTTCTTTGCCTTCCGTATCTATATATGTCTTACTTGCATACATATTTGGAAGCAAATACTTCATTGCAGTTTCTAAATCATTTTTGCTAAGTTTAGCCCAATTTAATACTTCAAATTGGAATATATATGATTCTGATAACCAATTTCTTGGATCTAGACAGTATCCAACAGCAGACTTAGATGCTATAACCCAAGATGAATCACCATTTACATAGTTATTTTGTCCATCTTTTTTCCAAATAGCAGAATAAGAGCTAGGAACAGTACTAATATAGCTACTTGAACCCTTTTCATAGCTTTCATGTGCAATAGAATCATAGAAATCTAAATTCGTATATACAGCCATAAATGTCCAGTTTGGATGCTTTGATTTTAGTGCTTTTAAATTTTCTCTGTAACTCTCAGGGAAATATGTAAATTCTGCATCATTTGCATCATATTTTACCTCTGAATATGGGATGTTATCCCCTTTATTTTGATATAGTGCAGCTTGTACACTATTTAATAATATGTAAAAAACACTATTAATAATAGAAATTACAAAGACAATTCCTATGATTTTTATATTAATAGCAATTTTATTTTTCTTATTTATTTTCATATACCCCTCTTATTTTTAAATTTTGTTTAATTATATCATATAATGTAATAATGTCAAAGAAATTTGTAGATATTTTTATTTTTTTGTCTACCTATTTTTTCTAATTTTAAGTATTGACATTTTATTTATATATGATAAAATTAGTTAAATTTTGTTGCTTTTTAAGGAGGAGTGAACAAAGTGCAATAAAATAGCGCATGGTTGCTTATTTTATAAGTATTGACGAGGATAGCAAGTGTCGATTATCAGCGGATCTTGTTACGGATTTTAGTATTATACGTAAATTGTATTTTAAAATGTTAAATCTTACTAACTACAAAGAATACAATAAATACTTTATTATTTTAAGGAGGAATTTAAAATGTGTGGTATTATTGGATACACAGGTTCAAAATATAATGCAAAAGATGTAATTATAACTGGATTAAAAAATCTAGAATATAGAGGATATGACTCAGCAGGTATTGCTGTTGCTCAAAGTGATAAGATAAATTTATATAAATCTAAGGGAAAAATATCTAATCTTGAAGATAAAATAAAAGATCTAAATATAGTTTCAAATACTGGTATAGGTCATACACGTTGGGCAACTCATGGAGAGCCATCTGAAACTAACGCACATCCACATAAATCTGGAAGTGTAACTCTTGTACATAACGGTATAATTGAAAATTATAATGAATTAAAATTTAATTTACTTGAATTAGGTGTAAATTTCAAATCAGAAACAGATACAGAGGTTGCATGTGCATACATCAATGAAAAATATAAAACAGAAAAAAATAAAATCAAATGTATTAGTGAAGCAACAGAAGATATCAGAGGTTCTTATGCTTTTGGAATAATATTTGATGATGCTCCAAATGAAATCTATGCAACAAGAAAGGACAGTCCACTTGTAATAGGTGTTGGTGAGGATAATAATAGCTTTATAGCATCTGATATTTCTGCAATACTTGACTTTACAAATAAATATATTTTACTTGAATATGGCGAGTATGCAAAATTATCAAAAAATGGTATAGAAATATATAACAAAGAAATGAAAAAAATAGATAAAGAAATTAAAATTGCCACTTGGTCTGCACAAGAATACAAAAAAAATGGGTATGACCATTTTATGCTAAAAGAAATACATGAACAACCTCATGTAATAGGTGAAATATTTAAAAGATACTTTAAAAGTAATACTTATGAACAAGATTTTGACCTTTCTAAGTATGATAACATACATATAGTTGCTTGTGGTAGTGCTATGCATGCAGGTCTTGTTGGAAAATATTTATTTGAAAATTACGCTTCTATTCCTGTAACAGTAGAAGTAGCTTCAGAATATAGATATAAAAATCAACTTTTGACACCTTCAACACTTGTAATTTTAGTTTCACAATCAGGTGAAACAGCTGATACTCTTGCAGCACTTAGAATAGCAAAAGAAAAAGGAGCAAAAACACTTGCAATAGTAAATGCAGTAGGTTCAACCATTGCTCGTGAAGCAGATATTTGTATATATACTTATGCAGGACCTGAAATAGCAGTTGCTACAACAAAAGGTTATACTTCACAAGCTGCCATATTTGCAACTCTTGCACTAGATATTGCTAAAAATAAAGGATTAATATCAAAAGACCAAGAAGATCTAATATATAAAGATTTTGAAAACATTGAAAGCATAATGAATAAAACTATTGATAGAGTTGATGAATATAAAGATATAGCTCAAAGAATATACAAAAAAGATAATTTATTCTTTATTGGCCGTGGAATTGATAGTGCTGTTTGTCAAGAAGGGTCTTTAAAATTAAAAGAAATATCTTATATGCATTCAGAGTCATATGCAGCTGGTGAATTAAAGCATGGTACAATATCTCTTATAGAAGATGGCACACCAGTAATTGCAATTGCTACAAACAATGATTTATATGAAAAAACTGTAAGTAATATAAAAGAAACAAAAGCAAGAGGTTCTTACACTATATTTATATCTACTGAAAACTTTAACAATCAAGAAACTGCTGATTTTGCAAATGTTACATTATTACTTCCTAAAACCACTGAATTTGTACAGTGCATTGTAACAGTTTGTGCTTTACAGCTTATTTCATACTACACTGCATCTCTTCGTGGATGTGACATCGATAAGCCTAAAAATTTAGCAAAATCTGTTACAGTTGAATAGTGTTTTATAACGATTAATACTAATACGACAAATTTTATATTTGTCGTATTTTTTGTAAAATATTGTTGACATTCATCATTTGACTAGTATATAATAATTTTATATTTAAGGTGGTATAAGAATGTATAACTAATACATTTTTATAAAAATCTATGAACACATCCTCTGCACGAATCTAAAATTTTACTTACAGGAGGCTAAGAGGCTATATGTCAAACCATCAAAAAGGCATCACTTTCCAAATCCAGTCAAGGCATCAAAATGTTACAGGTTCTTCATTTTTTTGCACTATCACATTTCCAAATTCAGAAAAGTTCAACTTTTTGGTTGATGCCGGCTTATTCCAAGAAAAAGATTATCTTTTCTTAAATCGGCACTTAGATTTTAAAGCCACAAATTTTGAGCACATATTTATAACGCATAATCATTCAGATCATGTTGGTATGCTGCCAAATCTAGTTAAGAACAATTTTAATGGTACTATACATACTACTTCTAAAACAAGATCACTTTTGCCGATATCACTATTTGACTCTGCAAAAATTGAGAAAAAATATTCTTATTGTTCAAAACTTTCTCCTCTCTACACCTCAGAAGATGTATTAAATACACTTCAAATGATTACGGGTCATGAATTTGAAGAAAGCTTTAAAATAAATGACAATGTAACTGCTACATTTTTTGAGAATGGGCATTTGCTTGGTGCAGCTCTAACATTAATTAGTGCTAAATTTGGTGAAGAAGAACTTAACATATTATTTACAGGTGACTATAATAATCATAATTTCTTCTTTACACCAAAAAAATTGCCAAGTACCGTTAGAAACTTAGATAACTTGATAATAGTACAAGAATCAACTTATGGTTCGGACACTAAGAAAAATAAAATAGGAAATTTTAAAGAAGATGTATGTGAAATATTAGAATCTGGTAAATCTATATTCATACCTTGTATTGCACAAGAAAGATATGAAGTAGTGCTTGCGACACTAAAAGAAATGCAAGAAGATGGAAATCTTCCTATTAGCATACCAATATATGCAGATAGTCCACTTGCACATGCTTATCTTGAAAAGTACAAAAAGGTATACGGCACAAAATTTATACCGTTTGGGCTTGAGCTTATTGATCCACTAGCTAGAAATATTCTTCCCGAAACAACTGAACAAAAAATTATAATTTCATCATCAGGTATGTGCAATCATGGTCCTTCTGAATTTTATTTATCAAAAATACTTTCAAATTCAAATTGGGCTATATATTTCACATGTTACCAAGCACAGGGTACACTTGGTAAAGAATTACTTGATTTTTATAATGAATTGGATGCTAAAAAGAAGAAAGTAAATAAGAAACTAAAAAAAGATATTTCTTGTGCTGAAAGAGTTAAATTAGAGGACTCATTAAAATTTCTACTTAAAGGTGTTAAGTATGACTTAAATGCCTCTATTTATTCAACATCAGAATTTTCTTCACATGCGGGGCAAGCAGAGCTTATATCATTTTTACATCAATTCAAGCACATATCTACTATATTAATAAACCATGGTGAAGAAAATGTAAAAGAAATATATAAAACAAAGCTTGAAGACTTACAAATAGCAGATAATGTGGACATTCTTTCTCGTGAAAAATATTTCGTGTTAGACAAATCAGGTATAATCTCTAAAAATAACACCAAGTTTATTATGACAGCACCAAATGAGCAGGAAGAACGAATATCTTCGGATAAGAGAAGATCAAAAAAAGTGCGTACAAAAACCAGATATTCAAAATTTAGAATACAGGTGCATAAAGATATTATTCGTTCTTACCAGATGTATTATAGGAATTTTCATTCTATGTCTAGATAACAATAAAAAATACAACAAGTTAATTCTTGTTGTATTTTTTTACTATTACTATTTATTTTCAACTGGGTAAACAGATGCTTTTGTATCATCTTTACCTTTTCTTTCAAATTTTAATGTTCCATCTTTAAGTGCGTATAAAGTATCATCACTACCGATTCCAACATTCATTCCTGGATGTATTTTTGTTCCTCTTTGTCTGTAAATTATATTTCCAGCAAGAACAAATTCTCCATCAGCTCTTTTAGCGCCAAGTCTTTTTGACTCACTATCTCTACCATTTTTTGTAGAGCCGCCGCCCTTTTTATGTGCCATTTAATCTCACTCCTTTACCTAAAACAATAATTTCTTTAATTATTCTGCAACTTCTGCAGTTTCAGTTTTTTTAGCTCTTGGAGCTGTAACTGATATTTTTTCTACTTGAATTTTTGTATATGGTTGTCTATGTCCTCTTGTTTTTCTTTCATTTTTCTTTGCTTTATATTTGTAAACAACAATTTTCTTAGACTTACCATGTCCAATTACAGAAGCTTTAACTTTTGCTCCCTTTACAGTATCTTCTCCAATTGATATTTTTCCGTCTTTATTAACAAACAAAACTTTATCAAAAGTAATTTCTTTTCCTTCTTCTACTTCAAGTCTATCAACAAAAACAATATCTCCTTCTTGGACTTTGTACTGTTTTCCTGCAATTTCAACGATTGCGTACATACTTTATTCCTCCTTTATTCTTACTTGTTCTCGCCATTAAGGTATTTTACAAATAAAATTTTAGACCTACTCTGTGCGGAATACTTAAATATTTTAACATTTTTTTTATTAAATGTCAACACATTTATTTTTATTCATATAATTATCTTTCTATATCTGAATTTTTAGCATATTTTTCTATATCTTCTTTTGTATTATCTCTAAATTCCATTTGATACTCTTTGTCATTTATTTCTATACTACTAGTCATGTTTTCTAAATCTTCCTTAAAAACAGTCTTTTTAAGACTTCTTATTTTATCTAAAGACGCATTTTGTGCCTCTATACCATAAATACTTTCTAGTTTTTTATAATCTTCGTTGTCTATACTATTAAAACTTTCTCCATATGATTTTACATTGCTTATATAATCTTTTCCTTCTATAACAAATTTTTCAAAATTGTTTCCTATCCTCATAATTTCTTTATCAGAATTAAAGAAATCAATTTTGCCGTCTTTATATACTCCTATCATTGGATTTGTTGGGTCTAAAAACAGAGTTATTTTCTTTCCCTCAAATTCCGTATCTAAAGCAACAATTGCATGATTATTTACATTCTCATTTTTTCTTACTTGTTCATTACTTTCCTTTTCTTCTTCACTTATAGTAGTTTCATTTGCTTCTATAATATTTACTTGTATATCTGCAAATTGAATATTAGCACCAGCTGCATCTGCATGCAATAAAAAACTTCTTGCATTATATTCAGGATTTATTAAATTTAATTTTTTGCTTATATCATCTGCAAAATTCCTACACACACCTACTTTTTCTTGTTTTAGACTAGCACCTAAACAGCCTTTTATCTCATCTTGTGCATGTTTATATCCATCTATATCATTCCACATATCATCCATTAACTTCATATATATATCAATTTCATTTAGATTATTATTTTTTATTTCTTCTTTAAAATCTTCACAATAACTTTTTAAATTATTGATATAATCCTCAACTATTTGTGAATTTTCTGCTATGGATTCACTCTTTATACTTTCAGCAGCACAAACTGCTACGCCTGGAACTGCTGCGGTACCTGCTAAAAATAAAGATACTGCTTGTTTTATTTTCTTTGCTATACTATTTTTGTAAACTGGCAACATAGATGTTTGTTTAGAATTTAATTCATAATATTTATCCATTTTTTTCATAGCCGGTAAATACTTTTTGTATTCACCCTCTCCAAACTTGTTATAAATATCTATAAATCTTCTTTCTTTAAGTAGTCTTTTTACACTTTGTTTTTTTATTTTTTCAGGCAAATAATATAAGTATGTCTCTTGCCCATACTTTAAGTAGATATCATCATACTTTTTTTCTCTAACTAATTTTTTTATTTCTTGTCTTTCTTCTTTACTTAATTTTTTCATATATCTCTCCAAATAATGTATCTTTTATTTTTGTTTTATAAATTCTTTTAGTTTAATTTCAACAAAAGCAAAAATGTCCTCTAATTTTTCTAATTGTTCTTTACTAAATCTTTGTAACACAAAATCTTTTAAATCTTGATTTTCATGTTTTAATCCACCAATTCCTATTTTTATTCTAGAAAATTCTTTAGTACCTAAACAACTTACTATATTTTTCATTCCATTATGTGTTCCACCGCTGCCGGTCGTTTTGTACTTTATAGTTCCAAAGGGTATATCAATATCATCAAATATGACAATTATATCTTTTGAATCTACTTTATAGAAGTTTTTTACCTTTATAACAGAATTACCGCTTAAATTCATATAAGTTTGAGGTTTTACAAAAACTACTTTTTCTTCCTCAAATGTAGTTTCACATATAAGGGCATCAAATGATTTTTTTGTTACATAGAAGTTATACTTTTTTTCTAAATATTCTAAAAACAAAAAACCTAAATTATGCTTAGTTTTTTCATATTCTTTTCCAGGATTACCAAGTCCTACTATTATTTTCATTTTTATTTTTTCCTTCCCTTATTTTTTTACAAAAAAGTATTGTTTTTTTCGGTATTTTATAGTATTATTATATATGAAATTTTTATATATGTCAAATTATTAATACATATATTAGAAAGCGGTGAATCATGGAAAAATTATTCAAAAAGTTACATATAAAAATTAATCCAGACAAGTTCATGTGTATTTTTTTATATACTATAACTATTCTACTTGCTCTATATAGCTTTGCAAGATCACTTGGATTTGCCTTTGGAAATATAAAAATATCTAATAATATCTCACCATATCTATATGCTCTATTTTTTATATTTCCGCCACTTGCTTATTCCTTTTTTGTAAACTCTAAAATAACAAAATCAGATAAGGGCAAAATTAAAGCATATATCTTTACGCTATCTTGCCTTGGTATAATTGTAAGTGCTATGATACTTAATTATTTAAACAATGCTATATGGTGGCTACTTGAAAGACTTCCAAATTATGATATTGTACTTAAAAATTATCCTGAATTATTTGCTCCAGCTATTAAAACTGCTTGTTTTGTAATTCCATTTATAGGAATTTTTAAAGCAATTGATTATTTTTTATTTATCTTTAGAGATGAAGATGAGTTTAAAGGAGTTGCTGGTTTTTGTGGTATTTCATTTATAAAAAAAGATGATGGTAAAGGCCCATATACTTGTTCTGTACAAATTTGTACAAACAAAGAAACTGGACTTCCTGTAATAGTTCCAGAAAAAAAGCGTTATGAAGCTACACTAGTACAAGGTGCAACTGGTACTGGTAAAACTGCAACTGTACTTCTACCAATGAGTGCTTATGATCTTGAGAAAAAATTCTTTTTTAGAGAGTGTTCTAAAAAAATTGGATATTCTTTATTAAAAAGAGGCGTAGCTTACATGAATGGTCCATTTAACAATGAATATGTAAATAGAAATTTTTCCCTAAGTTTCATTAAGCCAAAACGTGGAATGGAAAATGAATTCTATGATAATATAAAACCTATGATCCAATTTGAAGATACTGCAAATAACAAAATTGTATTTCGTGATATAGGTGTTACAGTAGTTGAAAATGATGGAAATTATATTTCTAACTTTAGAAAAGTTGCAAATAACTTTGATATTGATGTGCTATCTGTTGATCCAGGTGCACCTGAAACAACACTTAGCATAAATCCATTTGCCATCCCAGAGGCAGCAAAATGTGCTTCTATAATTGCAGATGTACTAAATTCAATGTATGAAAGTACAGGAGACTCAAAACCTTCTGATCCATTTTTTACACAAGTTACACTAGATGCTTTTCAAAACTTAGCAATACTTTTAAAAGAAATGTATCCTAGACTTCACAATGGAGAAATAGCAAGTCTTGAAGATATGTTACAACTCCTATATAACTTTGATCAAGTTGAGGCTATGACAGAGGAACTAAAAAAAGTTCCAGAACTTGAACAAAAATATAGATTACTTATAGCTTATTTTGAAAAGAATTTCTATAAACCTTCTTTAAATATTAATGGATATGAAATTCCTGGAACTCGTGGTAGTGGTAGAAAAGAAACAGAAAAATTTTTATACGGTGCAATAACACAACTTAATAATTTAATTAGAAATCCTGGCCTTAAACGTGCTTTATGTGGTAAAAATAATATATTAGACTTTGACGCTGCACTAGCAAAAGGTCAAGTAATCACAGCATGTTCTAGAAAAGGTGAACTAGGTATAATTCAATCAAAAGCTTTTGGAATGTTCTTTATATTACAATTCCAAGATGCAGTTCTTAGAAGAGCTGGTTCGGAAGATTCTAGAATACCACATTTTCTATATATTGATGAATTTCCTGAATATATCAATAAGGATATGGATGTTATGTTTACATTATTTAGAAAATATAGATGTGGCGTAACAATAGCACTTCAAAACTTATCGCAACTTGAAAAAAGTGGTAAAGCATATTATAGACAAACTGTTCTTGCAAATACAAAAACTAAGATAATATTTGGTGATACTGTACCAGAAGATAGTGCATATTGGGAGCAGGCCCTTGGTACTGATAAAGTTCCTGATTTAGACACATCTTATAAAATTAGTAAAGATGGTGTACTCGAAGCAAGCACTAGCTTTAAAAATAAGAAAAAAGCAAGAGCTGAATGGTATAAAATTGAAAACCTTGGATTTGGTGCTATATTTTATAAAACAAAGGATGCTGCTGGTAACACTGTATTTGGAAAAGGAAAAACTAGTTTCCTTGATTCAAAATACACTAAAAAAGCAGATACTCTTATGTTTAATTTTGAAAAATATATGATGTCTAAACCAGATAGTCCTACAATAACTATTAATGATAGTGATGACTCAACAGAGGATGATAAAATATTTGGAGTGGATACAGTAACTAAACTTTCTAGTGAACTTAACAAATTAGAAAATGAATCTATTCTTTCTAGTACAAGTTCATCTAATTATGCAAATGTAACTACACCATCTACCCCAGAGAGTAATTTATCAGATGACTTTGAGATAATATTTGATGATAGTGTAAAAACAGATAATAGTAAAGAAGATAGTGGTGCAATAACAGAAAGCTATGAAACACCTTCTATAAAGAAAAATGATTAAAAAAATACTGTAACTTTTTAAGTTACAGTATTTTTTAAAAGTTATTAGATAAAAATCCTATTTGTAAATCATTATTTTTATCCTTTAATCTATCTATTACATTTATTGCATCTTTCATTTTTTTATCTTCTAAGTTAAACATGCTTATCTGTTCTTCTAAAGAAGCACTAAGTCCACTTACAGAAACTGTAATCGTTCTAATCATAACTTTATTTATTAACATTTCATTTAATATTGTTTTTGCAACTTTTAATATATCTTGATAAGAATTGGTAAAATTAATATGCTTTTGCTTACTAGTAACCACAAACATAGTATCCTTTAAACTAATACAAACAATACTGGCCTTTAAATTTTGTTTTCTTAAATTTATCACCACATTACTACACAATGCTTCACATACTTTTTCTAATTCTAACTCATTATTAGTATCATTTATCAAAGTTACTCCCTTACTGATGCTCTTAGGCACATATAAATCACTATATTTTTTAACTTCACCAAAATCTATCCCACATGCCATATCATGAAGTTGACCACCTATTTTTCCCATTTTGTTAATAAGCATATTTTTATCAAAATAAGCTAAATCCCCTATTGTTTTTATTCCTAATTTATTTAATTTCGTACATGTTGCCTTGCCCGCAAATAAAAGTGTTGATACATCAAGCATATAAAGTTTTTCCTTAAAATTATCTTCATAAAGCTCAGTTATAGCATCAGGTTTTTTAAGATCACTCCCTATCTTGGCAAGTGATTTATTAAACGATACTCCGACCGATATAGTAAGTCCTAATGTATTTTTTATTTCTTCTTTTATTTTAAAGGCAATTTCTTTTGCACTTCCAAATAATTTTACACTTTCTGTTACATCTAGAAAAGACTCATCAATACTAAAAGGCTCTACTTTATCAGTGTATTTTAAATATATTTTATTGACTAGCTTTGAATACTTAATGTATTCTTCATAATGTGGTTCTACTAAGACTAAATTTGGACATTTCGCCTTAGCAGATGACACAAGTTCTGGCGTATATATTCCATATCTTTTTGCAATATTATTTTTAGCAAGAATTATTCCATGCCTTACTCCTGGGTCTCCACAAACAGCCATAGGAACCTTTTTTAATTTAGGATTATTAATTTCTTCAACCGACGCAAAAAAATTGTTTAAATCACAATGTAATATACTTCTCAAAAAAATCACCTTATATATAATATCAAACATTTGTTTATTTGTCAATATATATTATTATATTAAAAAAGCTACCATTAACTGGTAGCCTTATTTAATTTTCACTTTGAAGTGGCAATTTTATTTTTTCTAAATTGTTATAATTTTTAATTTCATAATTTATTCCATCTTTGTTATAGTACCCTGCTTGAAAATAATATCTTAATTTAGTATTATCTGCTAACTCTACTATATATATCTTCCCAGCATCACTTGCTGCTATATTAGATGTATTTATTATTTCAATTTCTTCAAGTGCATTAATTACCTTTTTTATTAAATCTTTATCTTGTGTTTTATAATATATATTTCCGCCTTCTGTTTGCTCTATAACAACTACATTTAAAACATTACTGTAATCATCTAAAATTTGATCACTTATACTTTTATCCAAAACCTTCATATTATTACTGTTTAAATCTTTTCTATAATATCTTATTAAAAATAAACTAATTCCTATAACTCCTAAAAATATTAATATTATACAAAAATAATTTTTCTTATCCACTTTTATCTCCTAAATTACTTCTTCTATATAACCAGATATTGATTTAGTATACATATCATCTGTTATAGTTTGATATCTATTTCCCTTATAATCATCTGTAAAACCATTATATGTTTTATAAACATCACCATTTTCAGTATCATACACTCTTTCATATCCAAGTGTTGCATCACTTTGCTTTTGGCTCATTATATCAAAACTAGCATTTCTTTTTTCCCAAGAATCCATAATTCCATCTGTGATTTGATTACAAACATTTCTTATACTTTGGAATGTCTTCATAACAGAATCTTGTTGTGCATAATACTGACTCACAAAAGTGTCACTAAATTGAAGTGAAGATGCAATGGTGTTTAATGTTTCTTCCCAGTTTACTAGTTCATCTTTTGGTGCAGTGAAAAACATAGTATTATAAACATTTAAAAAATATATATCAATTTGTTTACCGTATGTAATATTTTCATACACATAATATGGGCCTGGATCATATACATAAGCTGTAAATATTCCTTCAGCATCTTTCCCATTATCATCTTTAAATGTGGCTCTTAGTATATCTCCACCAAAAATAGAGTTACCAATTTTTTCGACAGTATTAAAATCTGTAAGTGTAGGGAATGTAAAATCACTAGTATTATTTAATTTACCCATATCATTAAATATCTTATAAAATCCTTCAGTTGTTTTTTCTTCAATTACTGATGTTTTTGCAAATACCTGATCAGGGTAGTATCTAATTTGGAAATTTTTTGCATCCTGTGATTTATTAAATCCTTCTGTTTTCATATTAAAGAAAAACTGGTATGTTGGATTTTCTTCACTAAAGGCTCTTATTGTATAATGTATATAATCACCAATTACTTGTACCTTCCAACCTTGTGGTATTTTTAAAGACACAAGTCCATTATTAAATTCAACAAAATTTACCTTTTTTGTTTCACTCTCTCTTATTTTTACTTGATCTTTTTTACTAACATTATAATTATTATTTCCATCACCACTCATAATATTTTCATTATCCCTTCTACTAAAAACAAAAAACATTAATACTGCTAAAATTATAACAGCTAAAGCACAAAATACAATAGTGATAACTTTTTTATTTTTCCTTAAAACTTCCATTTGTTTTTCTCCTTTCGAAAATATAAAGAATAAAGTTGTAACTTATTATGTATTATTTCTTTTTTTATAACTTCTTATCTAATTTTATCATAATTTATGTAAAAATTTACATTAGTTGCCAAAATTTCCATGACAAGTTGGCAATTGATTTTTTTTACAAAACATGATATATTGTAATAGTTATTATTTTTATAAGAAATATAATTGGAGGTACATATGAATTTTAGTGAAAAATTAAACGCGTATATAGAAAAACTAGATTGTTCTTCTAAGGAATTATCTGAAATTTCAGGCCTTTCTTCTACCGTAATAAGTAGATATCGCAGTGGAGAAAGGACACCTAGCATAAGGGGAAATAAACTAGAAAAACTAGTAGATGGACTTTATAAAATTAGTATATCAAAAAAAATTCACTTAGATAAAGATGAAATATACTCTTGCCTACTTGACTTACTAAATGGTATTGCTATTGACCAAGATGAGCTAAGTAAAAATTTTAACTCAATTATCACAACTTTAAATATTAGTATTTCAGATTTATCACGCTCTATCGGATATGATGCTTCTTTTATATCTAAAATTCGTACCGGAACTAGAACTCCATCAAAGCCACAAGACTTTATAAGTTCGGTATGCGATTTTGTTATATCAAAATATAATACAGATGAAGACAAAGAAAAAATATCAATACTCATAAATTGTGATAAACTAAATTTAAGCCAAAATAAAGATTACTACAATAATCTAAGAGATTGGTTTTCAACAAACTTTTCAAAAAAAGATGACAAAATTGAAAGTTTTTTGAAAAATTTAGATGAATTTGATTTACAACAATACATAAATAAAATACATTTTAATGATCTAAAAATTCCTTTTGTACCATTTTACAAAGCAATATCTAAAAATTATTATGGAATAGAAGAAATGAAAGAAGGAGAGTTAGATTTTTTTAAGGCAACTGTTCTTTCAAAATCAACAGATGATGTATTTATGTGTAGTGACATGCCAATGGAAGATATGGCACAAGATATCGAATTTGGAAAAAAGTGGATGTTTGCTATTGCAATGATGTTAAAGAAGGGACTTCATTTAAATATAATACATAATGTAGATAGACCTCTAAATGAAATGATGCTAGGACTTGAAAGTTGGATACCTATATACATGACAGGTCAAATTTCACCATATTATCTAAAAAACTTTAAAGACAATACTTATTGTCATTTTAATTACACTTCTGGTGCAGTTGCTCTTAGTGGTGAATGTATTAAGGGATATCACAAAGATGGAAAATATTATCTAACATGCAAAAAAAACGAAGTAGAATATTTTAAAAAGAAATGTGAAAATCTACTAAAAAAGGCTTCACATCTTATGGAAATATATACAAAAGACTCATATGATTCGTATAATAATTTTATTTATTCAAACCTAAAAATGCAAGAAAATCGTAGAAGGATACTTTCATCACTTCCAATTCATACAATTTCTGATGAGTTAATTACTGATATCTTAAAAAGAAATAAAGTAGATGACATAAAGATAAAAGATATAATTGACTCCTTGCATAACCAGAAAAAAATAACGGAAGATATTCTAAAACAAAATATATTAGAAGATGAAATTCCTAAAATAACAAAAGAAGAGTTTGATGAATGTAAACCTTGTCTATCACTTTCATTTATGTTTTTTGAAAAGAAGATATATTATAATTATGATGAATATCTAAAACATTTAGAACTTACAAAAAAATATGCTAAGTCTAATAAAAATTATAAATTAAAAAATAATACATATAATACCTTTAAAAATATTGAAATCACTATATGTGGAGATGAATGGGTAATGATTTCAAAAATTACTTGCCCATCTATTCACTTTGTAATAGACCACCCAAAACTTAGAGAATCTATAAAAAACTTTGTTCCACCTATAATAGAATAAAATAGAAACATTTGGTTAACACCAGTTTTTCACATTTATGAAAAAATCTACCAAAGTCAATATTTATAAAAGTATTCGTTTTCCTGTTAAAATAAATTCTCAAATTTGAAAGCAAGAGAGAGTTAAATTTGAAAATTAGGCGTAATATATCCCAATTCGTAAAAAGGATTATTACGCCATTAATATTTTAGAAAACCTCGGTTGCTCGCTAGTTTCCTAGCAATCTAGTAAGTAATTTTACCATTACAATTGCTGATACTTTCTATGTTAATAATAGTTTATTTGTTTTCTAAATCTAACAATATCTTTTTATTTTCTATTCCTCCACCATAACCTACAATTTTCCCATTACTTCCTACAACTCTATGACACGGAATTATTAGACATATTGGATTTGAGCCTACTGCTCCTCCAACTGCTTGTGCAGACATCTTTTTAATTTCTAAATCTTTTTCAAGCTTTCTTGCAATACTACCATAAGTAATGGTTTTTCCATAAGGAATTGTTTTTACTATTTCAAGAACTTTTTCCCTAAATGGTGTTATATTTAAAATTTTATATTCTGGTGTAAAGTCCGGATTTACTCCACTAAAATAAATATCTAACCATCTACAAGTCTTCTCAAATATTGGTAAATATTTTTTAATTTTATGTGTATTACACTTTTTTTCATCCTTTGACCCCTCAAATATCAAACCAGTCAAATACTTTCCATCGCTGTTTAATATTATGTCAGATAGTCCATCACTAGTAATATATTTCCAAGTATACATATTTCCTCCACTATACTATTATATATCTATTACTTTTATATGGTTTCCATTATCTTTTATTATATATTAATCAAAACTTCATATTTATTCATAATGCTCTCTACCATATTTTACATTATACCATATTTTTACACTTTTGTATCTAAATTTTTATAATCTATATATCATCTTTATTAAACGATTCAAAAGATGTTATAATTAATAATATTATAGTTAATAGAACTATATTTAAAGAAAATTTAACACTTGGTTCAAAGGTACTTAATAAATAAACCACCTCATATGTATTTACCCTAAATACCTCAGATACAAAATCAAGATTTCTAAATGGCAAAAATCTTAGAAAATCAAGTGATATAAAACCACCAAGTATTTTTAATGCAGTTGGCATTATTATATAAAGAGTTGTACATATTGTTGTAGATATAGCTGTATTTTTAGTCAAAGTAGAAAGGGCTATTGCCAAAAACATATATACTATAATTTCCGGCATTTTTAACATATATTGTAATGTTTCATATAAATGAGTATCCATAACATTAACATTTCCATTACTTACATATAAATAATTATTAGTTGATATACCAAATGCCACATTTCCAACAATTACGCTTATTTGAGAAACTATTAGGGTTGAAATTATCAATATAATAAGTATGCTAAGAATTTTAGATATTAATACTTTATATCTTTTATTTGGAGTTATAAGTAAAAACTTTATAGTTTTCTTTGAAAACTCTTCTGATATTGATGACGAAGCCAAAAATATCACTAAAAGTCCTATAAATAACATTGAACTATAATTTGCAAACATATTATAGTGATACCTCATATATGATGTTTCGTTAAAATAATATTGTTGATCTGTATAATATGGGGCTATATTATTTTCCAACCTATATATATTAATTAAGTTATCTTCCCTCAAAGTTTTAACTTGTTTATCATCTATAAATATTTTTTTTGTATAATCAATCCTATTCTCTATTGTACTATCAATTAAATCAATATTTTCTAATACTTGTTTTTTCCAATAAGTATTTTTAACATCATATTTATCAATTTCATATTTTAAACACATATTTATCTCTTCCATTTTAGACTTATATGTTTTTAAATCTATCACTTCTTTTTTATATTCCTCTTCTATCTCGTCTTTATTAAAATCAATATACTCTTCAAATGTGCCATTATATAAAAGGTAATCTAGTCTTTGAATTTTTTGCCTTTTTTCTTTATACAAATCACTATATAATTGTTCATCTATTTTGTACAGATTTTCAATTTCTTTTGAAATATTATAATATATTTTTTGTTTGTAAGATGTATCTAATACTTTTTCTACTCCACTTTCAAGTAATTTTTTTGCTACATCAATTCTTTCTTGATACATATCTATATCTTTTCCTTGTGCACTAAATTTCTTTTTTTCATCAAGTGATATTGCATTTTTTAGTTCATATTCATCCGTATTATTATTTGCATAATTTTCCATAATACTGTAATCTTTAAATTTTATTACTAAACATGAGACAATTACTGCAATTATAGATAGCATAAAAAACAAAAAAGTTGATTTTTTTCTTAGAATTTTTATTAGTTCATTTATTAATAATTTAATTAGATTCATCTTTCATGCCTCCTGTTGTTTTTAAAAATTCTTGCTCTATTGTGTCTTGTTTTTTTCCAAATTCTATTATTTCAATACCATTTTCTACCAAGGTTTTAACTATATTTGATATATTTTTATCGTACTCAATTACAATTTTTTTGTCTTCTTCATAACATTTACAAACCTTATTTAAGGCTTTAATAGCAGCTAAATTATTTCCTACTTTAAAATAATATAGATCGCCCTCTTTTTTTACTACATCATCAACCTTTACAATTTTTCCCTTGTCTATAATAGCAATTTTATCACATAATAATTGCATTTCACTAAGCATATGTGAAGAAACAAATATAGCAACATCTTTTTTATGTGCTAGATTTTTCAATAAATTTCTCATATCCTTTATACCTGCTGGATCAAGTCCATTAGTTGGTTCATCTAGTATTAAAAGCTTTGGTTCGTGAAGCAATACTACTGCAAGTCCCAGCCTTTGTTTCATGCCAAGAGAATACTTTTTTACTTTATCATTTATTCTATCTTCAAGTCCAACTAGTTTTATTATTTCATCTACTTTATCTTTTCTTACATTACGTATCCTTGCAAGCATATTAATATTTTCTTTTCCAGTTAAGTAATCATATAAATCAGGACTTTCAACTATTGCACCTACATTTTCCATCGCCTTTTTATAATCCTTTTTTATATCGTAATTATTTATTAAAATATTTCCGCTATCTAAACTTACAAGTCCTGTTATCATTTTTATTGTTGTAGTTTTACCAGCCCCATTAGGGCCCAAAAAGCCATATATTTGACCTTCTTCTACTTTCAAAGATAAGTCATCTATTATTTTTCTTTTTCCATACTTCTTATTAACATTTTTTATTTCTAATATAACATTTACCATACACTAATATCCCTTATTTCTTCATCAAAGGAGAATGATATAGGTTTACACATTGAATGCACTACAATTCTATATTCCCCATTTATTTTAGTTATAATAAAGTATTCATAAACATAATCAGTTCCTACTTCACTTCTTACGCTTCCCTCATACTTTAAAGTTTCCTTATTATATATATCATTTATTCTTGAAACTCTGTTGACTTCAAGCTTTATCTTTTGCATTACAAATATATAATTGTTACAAAATCTCATTTGATTATACTCATTTTTTTCTATGGCTAATGTCATGTTATATGTATTATATATATACTTTCCTTTTATTTGTTCATCAAGTCTTAAATCATAATCATTATAAATTTTTTGCCTTAAGTTTTCATCAGTTGTTAAATATTTATCTAGTTCTTGTCTTATTTCCTCTTTATATTTATCATACTTTGATTTATCTATAATTTTATTAATATCTCTATCTTCTTCATAAAGTAGACAATACTTATTATAAACCTTATAATATTCATTTAAAAAAGATACTATATTTTGTCTATCTTTTGCTTTAATATTCTCTTCATATATTAAATAAAAAATCATACCAATTAAAGTTAATATTATTAGAATTATTCCTATATTTATTTTTTTCATAATTTTCCTCTCATTAAATTTATTATACATTTAATATATATCAAATTTTATATATTGTAAATATAAAATGTATTTTTTTGATATAAATAGTATAAAAATAAAGCGGGGCATATGCCCCGCTTTATTTTTATGAAACTGCTTGCCAAGTACCAACACCCATGTGAATGGTAGCAACATTTGCCCCAGAACCATTTACGGTGCATAATATCCTAATAGATGTATTAGTTGGGACAACCAAATCCCTACATACATTTATAGTTTTGGGATCATCCATAGGTACAGTTGCACTTGTAATTGTTGTCCACCCGAAAAAACCATACTTTTGCACAACAACATAAACACCAGTAGGAGTACCAGCTTTTGTATCTGCTCTAGCAGATATAGTCAACCTATTATTGTTTCCGGTTGAAAAAACATCACCCGAAAATGTTGCACCGGTAATTACATCTCCGCCCTGATAAAAAGACTCTGCAAAAGTTGTAATCGAAAGACATGTAACTGATATAACCAGTATAAGTAACATGGTTAAACCCTTAAATATGCTTTTTCTTCCTAATCTCTTAGTCATAATTTTTCTCCTTATCCGTGATAAAATTAAGTAAACAAATTTAAATTATTTTTACAAGGTGCCCGAATCATGACCATAAATAAACTCCTTTCTGCATTTTATTAAAAATTACAAGTAATAAAAGTATATAATATAATACAATTATATACAAATTTTTACATATTTCAATAAATATTTTTATTTTAGACTAAAATCGACAAAACTAGACTTTTATTGCATACGATAATTGTTATTTAGCCATATTATTTATTGCTTTGATAACCATACAATTCATATTTTTCTAAATAATATTTTTCTCTCAACACCCAAGCATATATATTATATTGTTTATCTTTCTCTTTTTTTCAATTAAATATACTCTCATACTAGCAAATGCTTTTTAATATCATAGTGTTTTAATTCATTATCATCTTTTCCAATTAGATAATTAATAATTGCAAGTTATAGTTCATATTATTTTCTTCAAAACATGAAGCTAACTAATGTTCTTCCACACCTATTCCTTAAAATTTTAGTCTTTTACCATTATATACTTTATTATTTATTTCATATGCATAAACCATACATTCACCACAAGGAAACTCTATTCCAAAATTTATTATAGTTATTAAAAATGCTAATAACACTCAACTTATAAGTTCTATTAATACTATATCAAAGTAGAAATCATTTTTTATTTATTTTTCTTCGTTTTACTCATATTTATATTCTATAAAGTTATTGTACATTTTCTATTTTTTTACATACAACTACAAATCTACCATCCTCTTGTGAATATTCACATGTGCTTAATGTTAAAAGTTGTTCTCCGTAATTGGCAGTTACTTTTGTATCATATATGCTCACTTTTTTAGCATTATTTACAAAATCATTATATTCTTGTTCATTATTAGCATTTACAAAATAATAATATCTAAAAACATTTTTCTCACTTTTATAATATACTCTTGAATAAAATACAGATAATATTTCATATATACTATCATCTTTATTAGTAGTAAATTTTATCTTTTTATGTTGATTATAAAAATCTTCTTTTGCATATAATTAACCTCCCATAAAAATTACTATAAATCTTTCAAACTACAAAATTGTAATTTGTCAATTACTCATATCTTTCTTCTGTTTGATAAATTCTATGTTATTTTTTTCTAAATCTTCAATA
>CAKPJL010000002.1 GCA_934162655.1 uncultured Clostridia bacterium
CCAGATGTTTATGTATCAGATGAGGTAATATCTAAATGTACTAAAAGGTTATTTAAGCAAGAAGATTTGGCTATTGTAGCTCCAAGGATGCATTTTGCAGATAAAGAGGCTAGAAGATCTGCTTGGAAGATAAGAAGTAAAGTTTGCGATATAGCAAACTCTACAAGAATTACTGAATTCTTACTTTTTCCTTTTTTTAAAATGGGAGAATACAGTAAAAAAGACTTTAAAGAAAATGAATTGTATGTTGATGTAATTGCTGGTTCATTTTTTATAATAAAATCAAAAGTAATGCAAGAAATATCATATTTTGATGAAAATGTATTTTTATTTTATGAAGAAGATATACTTGCATCGAAATTAAAGAAAAAAGGATATAAGACACTTAGCATTAATAATTTAGAGTTTATTCACTATGATAGTAAGACTATTGGAAAGCTAATGAATTTATTTAAAAAACAAAAGATACTCTTTGATAGTAGGAAGTATTATCATAAGGTCTATGGTGGTGCAAATAAGTTTGTAATTGGGATATTTTCTATTCTATTTTATGTAAGGAAATTTGAACTTTTATTTGAGGTCCCAATAAGAAAATTAGTAAGTAAATGTTCGAGGTAGATTATATATGAAAAATAAAAAGGTAATTATTATAATATCAATTATAATATTAGTTATAATAGTTGGATTAGCTATGTTAATATTTACTAGAAAATTTGATAAAATAGCAGATATGAATAGTCTAAAAGATGTAGATAGTGATAAAAAACAAATTGATATATATGAGTCATACAATTATTCTAAAGCTCCGAGTTCTTATAATAGTGGAGTGCCAATTTTTATGTATCACTATGTCAGAGATGATACTGGCGATTATGAATATAAAGAAAATATGGTAAAAGTATCAACTATGGAAGAGCATTTAAAATATATAGCAGATAATGGTTATGAGTCTATTTTTATGGACGATTTAGAATCTTTGTATAGATTTAGAAAAACTGTTGCAATAAATTATGATGATGGCTTTATATGTGTGTATCTATATGCTTTTCCGTTATTAAAAAAATATAATGTAAAAGCAACTATATTTGTCATTAAAGATATGATTGGAACACCAGGGTATTGTACACTTGAGCAACTTCATGAAATGTATGATAGCGGTCTTGTTGATATACAAATTCATACTGTAACTCATCCAAGACTTGCAACACTAAACTATGATAATATAAAGTATGAAATCTCAGAGTGTAAGAATTTTATTGAAAAAGAATTTAACAAAGAGGCTAAAATATTATGCTATCCTTACGGTTCATATAATAATTTAGTTATAAATGTTGCAAAAGAACTCGGATGTAGTTATGGACTTGCGATGACCGGTGGAATGTATTACACAACTAAGACAAAGAATAATTATATGATACCACGTATATATGCATATAGGACGATGCCTATTGAAGAATATATATCTTATTTGAAAAAATCATATGTTAATGTGGTTTGGTAATAAATTAGGGGGAAATATGAAAAAAATATTAGTGACTGGTGGGGCAGGATACATTGGCTCCCACACATGTGTTGAACTTTTAAATGCGGGATATGAAATAATAGTTATAGATAACTTTTCAAATAGTAAAAAAGATGTATTAGATAAGGTAAGAAAGATAACAAAAAAAGACTTTGAATTTTATGAGTGTGACTACACTTCAAAAGAAGAATTGGAAGAAATATTTAGTAAAAATGATATAGGTACTGTTATAAATTTTGCAGGATATAAAGCAGTAGGTGAGTCAGTTGCAAAGCCAATTGAATATTATACAAATAATGTATATGGTGCATTAAATTTGTTAGAGGTAATGAAAAAGTATAATGTTAAAAACTTTGTATTTTCATCGTCTGCAACAGTTTATGGAGATCCTAAAATAATTCCAATAACAGAGGATTGTCAAATTGGTGGAACTACAAATCCATATGGAACTTCTAAATACATGATAGAATTGATATTAAACGATTTATATAAATCAGATCCTACATGGAATATTGTAATCCTTAGATATTTTAACCCTATCGGTGCACACAAATCAGGACTTATCGGTGAAGAACCTCAAGGAATCCCAAATAATTTATTACCTTATATTACAAGAGTAGCAAACGGTACCTTAAAAGAATTATCAGTATTTGGAAATGATTACAACACAAAAGATGGGACTGGTGTAAGAGATTATATACACGTTGTAGATCTAGCAATAGGTCATGTAAAGGCAATAGAAAAAATAGAAAAAGATGAAAAAAAATTAAGTATTTATAATTTAGGGACAGGCAAAGGATATAGTGTACTTGATATTGTAAGAACATTTGAGAAAGTAAATGGAGTAGCAATTCCATATAAAATAGTTGCAAGGCGACCAGGTGATATTGCCGTTTGTTATGCGGATCCAAAGAAAGCAAAAGAAGAAATTGGATTTGTGGCTAAATATAGTTTAGATGACATGGTCTATGATGCATGGAATTATCAAAAGAATAATTAAAAGAGCTAAGTAATAGCTCTTTTTTTAATAAATGTTGATTTTTTATGTAAAGTGTGCTATAATTATAAATGTAGGTAAAAAATTAATTTCATAGGAGGTAATTACCATGAAAGGAAGCTTAGTTTTTATTATTGAGGAGGAAGCTAAGATAAAATCCGAGATCGACGGTATCCGGAACCGCATTACTTCACTGGCAGCAGAGGAGGCAGCAATAAAAGCGGTCGCTACCGGAAACGAGCAGGAGGTATCCGAAGAACTTACGGCTATGAGGCAGGAACTGGCTAAGTGGAGTGAGATCGAGTCCATCTCTTCAACTGAGACTTCTCTTAAAAATGTAAGGGGAGAAATAAAAAAAAGAAAGGATAAGATATCATTTCTTGAAAGCCAGTCGAAGTCTTTTGCAAGACTTACTGAAATAGAAGAAGAGAGGAAAAAACTCGTGATAAAGTATCACTCTCTTGCCGAAAGTTTTACTAATGTATGCTTTGCTGCAAAGGAAGCTTACGAGTTAAACCGTAAGGAAAATGAAGAGCTTGCACGAATAATCGAGAGCGAACTCAAAGAAATACAGGTGTCTACAAATTCTGCACCTACTGGGACACAGATATCACCTATCTTCCACGAAACAACTGATGAAATCACTGATGATAGTTCAAGTCAGACAGAAAGTACAGCAAAAGATAATGAAAATACTTCTGTACCTACGTCATCAGAAGAACAGGAAAACAGAGGCGATGTGCCAGTTGAGACGGCTGTTGTTGAAGAGGTGGCAAGAAGTAGTGCTGTTCGCACTCCCCTTGATGTAATCTACGATTACATGGCAGACTTTGATAAGCTTTACAAGAAGGCCACTGGAATATCTGAAACTGTTGACGAATACGAAGCTGGTTATCGGTTCTTATTTGCAAGAGTTTTGATAAACAGAGATGATGCAAAGCTGTTTAAGGAAGCAGCTATATCAGAAGAGCCGTTTATGGGGTTAACTCCAAATGAAAGAAAAACTTTGCTCTGGGCACTTCCAAAAGAGTTTTTAAAGCGTGCAGGGCTTTATGACATTATCGATGCAAGAGCAAATGGCAGCAAAGATTATACCAAGGATTCGTTAAACAAGTTTAGGCCGAAGTTTACTTTTTCCTTTGTTGCAGACCTTATGTGTGTTGTAAACACGGGAATTGAGGAAGATATTTTAAGCTTCTTCAATGAAAATACGGATTCTTATGAGAAGGCTAAGAAGTTTGGCTTCCCGAAGCCTGTTGAAAAGGCACTTCCCAAGGTAAGTTAAGATTAACAAAAAGATGCATAAAATTTATGCATCTTTTTGTCATCTAATTTTAAAAAAAATCGTTTTAATAAAAGTGCATATAATTTACATATATGAAATATTATGGTATAATACTAAAAAGTGTTATTTGATTGGAGGATAAAATGTCAAGAACGATAAATATGATGTCATCTGCTGACAAGGTAAAAGGTCAAGGGGTACTGTCTGCATATGAAGAGCAAGTAAGCCTTGTAAGAAAGAATTTAAAAGAATATAATGTGAAAGTAAATGAATTAAAATTTGCAGATATTATGCATTATCATACAATTGATTTAGGGTATTTTTTATCTTTACCTTTTATAAAAATAACTTCAATTACTGTTGGTTATGTACATTTTTTACCTGAAACCTTAGAAAATAGCATAAAATTGCCTAAACTTATAAAGAAAATGTTTTATAAATATGTTATAGATTTTTATAAAAGTATGGATTATTTAGTAACTGTAAATCCTTATTTTATAGATAGGTTAGAAAGTTATGGAATAGATAGGAAAAAAGTAACATATATTCCAAATTATGTATCAAGTAAAAATTTCTATAAGATGGATAAAAATAAGATTTCAGACATTAAGAAAAAATATAATATACCAAAAGAAAAATTTGTTATTTTGTCGGTTGGACAGCTTCAAAAAAGAAAAGGTGTGTTTGATTTAATAGAGCTTGCAAAACAAATGCCTGACATTCAATTTGTTTGGGCAGGTGGTTTTTCATTTAAAAAAATATCAGATGGATATGAAGAACTAAAAAAAGTTGTAAAAAATCCTCCAAAGAATTTAAAATTTTTGGGAATTATTCCACGTGAAGAGATGAATGAGCTATATAACATAGCAGATGTTATGTTTTTACCATCATATGAGGAATTATTTCCAATGACAATTCTAGAAAGTGCAAACTGTAAGATTCCTATATTATTAAGAGATATTGAATTATATAAAGGTATACTTGATGGATACTATTTAAAAGGCAAAAACAATGATGATTTTAAAAGAGAAATATTAAAGTTAAAAAATGACTTGATGTATTATAATAAAGCATCACAGATGGCAGAAAAATGTAGTAAATTTTATAGTGAGCAAAATGTATCTTCAATGTGGAAATCATATTATAATAGAATTTATAAATTGGGTCAAAAGAAAAAAAGAAAGTGGAGAAGTGTAAATGAGTTATAAAACAAAAAATATTATAAATATTTCTGTTATAGCACTAATATTTATAGCAATGACTATATATATTTTCATGGTTGATGGTTTTGATAACATTATTTATGTATTAAAGACTGTAGATATAAAATGGGCATGTATAGGACTTTTATTAATTATTGCATATTGGTTGCTCGAATCTCTTAATCTTTTTATAATTGAAAAAAAGGTGTATAAAAAACAAAACTTTTTTGATAGTGTTAAAGTGTCAATGATTGGTCAATTATTTAATTCTATAACCCCATTTTCATCTGGTGGTCAACCTATGCAAGCGGTTGCAATGAAATGCGAAGGCAAAAGTGTTAGTAAGTCCGCATCAATTTTGCTAGTTAAGTTCATAGTATATCAAGCTACACTTGTAATATTCACACTTGTGGTTATTATGTTTGAGTATTCTTATTTTAAAAATATGGTATCTGGTTTTGTCAAGCTTGCATTAATAGGATTTTTAGTAAATTTAGCAGTAATTGTTGTTTTAATTCTAATTGGAGCAAAAAAGCAAATAGTTATTAATTTTTTGAGTTTTATTTACAAAATACTTTCTAAGTTTAAAATGCTAAAGAATACGGAAGAAAAAATAGATAAGTTAAAAGACAGCGTAGATTCTTTTCATAAAGAATTTAAAATGATAAAGACAGAAAAAGTAACGGTTTTAAAATTAATAATTCTTACTTTTATACAATTGGTTATATTTTTTAGTATTACATATGCAGTATATAAGATGTTTGGTCAAAGTGGTACTTCAATAGTAAAAATAATATCAGCTCAGGCTTTCTTATCACTTGTTATGGCATTTGTACCTGTTCCTGGAGCAGGAATTGCAGCAGAGGGTGGATTCTACCTTTTATTTAACACCTTTTTTTCTAAAGAAAATATTAATATGGCAATTCTTTTTTGGAGACTATATACATTTTATCTACCGATAATTGTTGGCGGCATATTTATGATAAAAATGAATAAAGAGGAAAATTTAATAGAGGAGGTAGAAAATAAAAATGCATAATAAATCTGTTTTAGTGACTGGTGGTGCCAAAGGAATAGGTAGCTTTATTGTAAAAAAATTTGCAGATATGGGCTATAATGTTTTAATAAATTATAATAAATCAGAAAATGAGGCAACTAATCTAAAAAATTTTCTTAACCAGAAATATCCTAACATATTAATAGATATATATAAGGCAGATGTCTCAAAAAGGGATGAAGTAAATTCTATGGTAGATTTTATGCTAAATAAGTTTGGAAGAATAGACACTGTTGTAAATAACTCAGGTGTTGCTAAAAGCGAAATATTTAATGATATAAAGGTAGAAGAACTTAAAGAAATGTTTGATATAAATATAATTGGTACTTTTAATGTAACACAAGAGGTGCTAAATAAATATATGATTAGTAAAAAATGTGGTAGCATTATAAATATTTCATCTATTTGGGGAATAACAGGTGCCTCTATGGAAGTTGCATATTCAACGGCCAAAGCAGGTATTATAGGAATGTCAAAAGCACTTGCAAAGGAACTTGGACCTTCAAATATTAGAGTAAATGTTATTGCACCTGGATGGATTAACACTGATATGACAAAAGATTATACTGATGAAGAAAAAGAAATGTTTATTTCGGAAATTCCACTTGGAAGACTTGGTGAAGGTAATGATATCGCAGGACTTTGCTATTTTCTAGCAAGTGATGAATCAAGTTATATTACCGGACAAGTTATATCCCCAAATGGTGGGTATTTAGTATAGGGTATTGACATAAAAAATTATTTGTTATAAAATTATTTTATAAGAAAGTGAGGGCTTATTATGACACTTGATAATTTATACGACTTAAATGAAAACGATATAAAAAAGCTTGTTATATTTGATGTTAACAAATTTAAAGAGTTAGAAAAGGAACAAGAACAAAATTTTGAGGAACTAAAAAAACAAGAACAATATGAAAAAAATAGTGATAAATTGAATAAAACAATGGTTTCTAGAATGAATAGCATACAAAACACAATAATGAATATATCAAAAAAACAAGAAGAATTAAAAAATAAGATCGATATGTTGCGTGAAGATTATGAAAAATTTACTAGTTTTAATGAGAAAATTGAAGATTACTTATCTACTTTATACGAGTTAAAGCAAAAAAAAGAAAGTTTAGATAAAGATAGTTCTGAGGTTAATGAGATAGAAAAACAAGAAGAAGAATTAAATACAAGTTTATCTTCTAATCAAAGACAATTAAAAATATTAGTAGCAAATTTTGTAGAGCTAAATAAAGACGAAATGAATGAACTCTTAGAAAAAGAAGCAAAAGATGAGAAAGAACAAAATGAAGTAAAAGAGGAAACAAAAGAAGAAGAGAAGGAAGAAACTAAAGACGAAGAAAAAAATAAAAAAGATAATGTTGTATTAGAAATAAAAGAATTTAGCATGCCTAAATATAATTATGATGATCTAATGTCTATTTACGAAGAAAATATGAAAAACTTACTTATGAAGCAAGATGATATAATATCATCCATAAATGAAATAGATGAGTATATAGATAACTACGATGAAAACGCAGAAGATGATGATGAGTTAGAAGAGAAAAAAGAAGAAAAAGAAAGTTTAGAAGAAGAACAAGATAATATATCACAATTAATTAAGAGCTTAGAATTAATAAAAACAAGTATATTAGAAATTAAGGAAAAACAAGAACAAATTGAAGATTTAAATACTAGTATATCGGATATTTTAAAAAAAATAGAAGAACAAAGAAAGATAATTGATGATGAGAGTATAGAAGATACAGATGATGGCAAAATTGAAGCTTTAAAAGAATTTAATAAACTTATAAAGGAAAAGAATGAATTAGTTAAATCTAAAAACTCATTAATAAAACAAATTAATAGTATTGGAAAAGATATTGATGAAGATTTCAAAAATAAACTTGAGAAAACGAAAAATGCAAAAAAAGTAAAACGTAATAATTTTTCAAGAAACAAATTTTCTTATGAGCCAGCTAATTATAGTTATTATGTTCCTAATGCGGCAACTAATACTCCATCACAAGAGGTAGGAGAGGCACAGCCAACTCAAGAAAGAATTTTTACTGATGAAGAAAGAGAAAAAGCAGATAACAATTCAAATAATTTACCGGTTAAAAGTAGTAAAGATATTATTTTGGATTTTATTTCTAAAATTCATAATAGTCAAGACAACGGAGAAGAATTCTTAAATAAGAATTTTAATGGAATAGTTACATCTTTGATATATGAACAAAATTTAAAAAATCTTACAAAACAGGATAGAAAAGACCTTGGAAACGCTTTAAATAAACATGAAGAAGAGGTATGTAATCAAATTGGAAAGCTGGATGCTTCAAATGTTGACGCTGCAATGTATGAATTATTTTTAGATGATATGGATAGCTTTAGAATGTATAAAGATACGCAAGAAAATCTATTTAAGGGTTTATACTCATCTAACTTGGATAAAGAAATAAGTATTAAAGAAATTGGTGATATATCAAAATTAGATGAAAAATCAATTGAGTTTTTAAATACTTTATTTTCTACTTATTATAAAAAGTTAGAGAATGGTGATTTAAAAGAAGATAGTGATATATATAAATGTATTAATAGACTAATTGTTTCACCAGTTAAACTTTCAGTTATTAAAAAATATAATAAAAATATCCAAAGTAGATTTTCATATATGTTATCAAAGATTAAGGTAAAGTTTATGCATAAAACATGTAATAAAGAAAGTTTAGAAGAAAATCTAAAAAATACTATATCTTATGGTGAAGAGTTAAAATCAAAGGGATCTAAAAATCAAAATGACAGTTTAGGAATTAAATCAATGGTAAATGATGAAAAAGATATTGCAAAAGAAGGAAAGAATACTGTTACAAGAGAAACAAGATCAAATGATACATTAACTATATAAAAAAGTTGAGAAATTAATTTCTCAGCTTTTTTTTGAATCTCTTGTAAGATTCTCATATTCCTTACATCTTATTTTATAATCCATCATTTGAGTTAAATACCTATAATACATGTATTGTCCTTCATAATATGAATTAGGACTCATATTTGGGTCATTTGGCATAGAATTTTGTTCTACCATTGGATTATAATTTTGTATATTAAAATTATATGGGTCAAAAAAAGGTTGATTTTTCTCCATTTTAAATTCCTCCTTAATTAAATATATTAAAAATTATAAAATTAATTCAAATTTATAGTATAAAAATAATAATTTAGAAAATAATATAAATGTAAACGATATGTTTACCCCCCTTCTTTTAAGATAGTTAAATTTATTTTTTAACTATCTTTTTTGTATTTTGTACGATTATAAAAAATATAAATATCATACTTAATATTAAATAATATATTCCTATACTAGGCATTTTTGATACAAAATCATGTGTATCTATATTGTTAAACACAAGGTTACTTGCCTGTAAGTTTATATTAGCAATATTTAAAATCTTTATTATAATAAAGGATATAAGTCCAGATAACATGCCATGTATTATTTTACTTATAAGTAAGTCAGTAAATGAGTAGTTATCTTCATATATTACAGAATAGATTTGAAACATTATGCATATTCCGCTAAAACCAAGAAGTATAGAAGCAAATATGAATTTAAATTCAAAGCTAAAGTTAGTTAAAGAAATTATGTTTGAAGTCCCCTTTGTAACTTCAAAAAACGAAGTTATAATATCTATTATATTTTTATCTATTTTAAATTTTTCAAGTACGACTCTTAAATCATATGAAATTAAATTAAATAGTAGCATAAATCCAAGTATATTTGTAAGAATTAGAAAAGCATTTGATATGCTTTGTTTAACATTAAAAAATATACTTGTTTTTTTAGAATTTATGCCTGTTTTTTGCAAAAAACTATTTAAATAATTTGATTTATCGTGTATAATTGTTTTATGATTTATTTTGCAATTTATAAATCCTATTAAAATACTTGATAAATAATGTGAGATTAGAAGTAGTATTCCTATATAAATGTTATTGAACATACAAATTCCAACAGTAGTAATTATAAAAATAGGATTAAAATTATTAATGAAGCTAAGTAATATTTTGGCTTCATTATAGCTTAATTTACCTTGGTTATACAAATTTACAGTATATTTTGCACCACTTGGGAACCCACATAAAAAACCTATTATTATAGACGACGTAGCATTTTTTGATAATGGAAAGATTTTAGCTATTACTTTTCCTAGTTTTTGTGATATATAGTCAAGTATCTTTGTATTTGATACAAATTCAGTAAAAAAAATGAATGGGAAAAGTGAAGAAAAAACACAATAAATAAATAGTAGTATGGTGTCTTTTATAGATTCTGTGTTATATTTTGAAAAAGCAAATAGTGAAGTTAAAACCATACAAAATACTAATATTTTTATTATATTTTTTATTTTTATAATTGTAAAATTAAATTTCATTTATTACACCTAATAAATAATTATTAAAAAAAGGAGAAATTATGCGTTTTTATGATAAATTTAGAGATTATGAACTACTGGACATGGCAAATGGTGAAAAGCTAGAAAGATGGGGAGATTATATACTAATAAGGCCAGATCCTCAAATTATTTGGAAACAAAAAGAAAATCCTAAACTATGGAATATGGCTCATGCAAGATATATAAGAAGCAACACTGGTGGAGGACATTGGGAAATAATAAAAAAGCTTCCTTCTGAATGGAAGATAAGATTTGAAGATTTAACTTTTAATGTAAAGCCTATGGGATTTAAACACACTGGTCTTTTTCCAGAACAAGCCATAAATTGGGAATATACAATAAACAAAATAAAGGAAAAAAGTAAAGAGTATAATAAAAATATAAGTGTGTTAAATTTATTTGCATACACTGGTGCAGCATCAGTTGCTGCAGCATATGCAGGAGCTGACGTATGTCATGTTGACGCATCTGCTGGTATGGTCTTATGGGCAAAAGAAAATCTAAAATCTAGTGGACTTGCAGATAAAAAAGTAAGATTCTTAGTGGACGATGTATTAAAATTTTTAGATAGAGAGATAAGAAGAGGACATACATATGATGTTATAATTATGGATCCACCGTCATATGGTAGAGGAAAAAACGGTGAAGTATGGAGTATAGAAAAGGACTTTTTTGACCTAATAACTAAATGTAATAAATTGTTATCTGATAAACCATTATTTATTATGATTAATACATACACAGGAGGTTTTTCACCAACCATTATTAAAAATGCTTTAAATAAAGCAATAAATACTAATAAGATAAAAAATATAATTTCTGATGAGATTGGAATAAAACAAAAAGATAGAGATATTTATTTGCCATGTGGTATGACTACAATTTGTGAATTTTAGACTTGTTTATTAATAAGAAATGTGGTAAAATATTATGTATATTATGAAAGGGGAATTTTAAAATGTTAGCAAATCCAAATATAAATCAAATATTACCAAAGGTTGGTAATAGATATGAAGCTGCTATCGCACTTTCAAAGCGTGCAAGAAAAATAGCACAAAACAGGATAGAAGAAGGAAGCACAGATATTCGTGATACAGTAGATGTTGCAGCAGAAGAAATTGCAGAAGGAAAAGTATATATAAAAAAGAACGGAGTATATTATTCTGGAACAGAAGATGATAAATAGGTATAGTATATGAAAAGAAGCATAATTAGTATAGCAGGTGACCTTGCAAGTGGTAAGGGTACAGTTTCACTATTACTTAAAGAAAAATTAAACTATGAAATTTATAGTAATGGAGAATATTTTAGAAGACTTGCAAAAGAAAATAATATGAGTGTAACGGAATTTAATGAATATATAAAAAAACATCCAGAGATCGACAGACAGATTGAAAAGAGTGCTGGTGAATATGTTAGAACACATGATAATGTTATAATTGATGCAAGACTTGGGTGGTATGTTGCACCATTTTCTTATAAAATATATTTAAAAGTTGATATAGATGAAGCCGCTAGAAGAGCATTTCTAGATGATAAAAGAAAATCAACAGAGTCTTTTGAGTCTATTGAGGAACATAAAAAAGACTTAATAAAAAGATTTGAACTTGAAAATGATAGATATTATAATTTGTACAATGTAAGAAAAGATGATATTAAAAACTACGATTTAGTAGTAGATACAACAAATCTTACACCAGAAGAAGTATGTAATATTATTTTAGATAAATATTCTTTGTGGAAAAAAAGATAAGATTGTAAATAAGGAGCGTTAAAAATGAGAAAATATTTTGGTACTGATGGAATAAGAAGAATAGCAAATACAGAACTTACACCCGAACTTGTATATAAGGTTGCAAAAGCAGGAGCGTATGTTTTAGCAAAAGAAACAGGGCATACCCCAACAATTCTTATAGGAAGAGATACAAGACTTTCAGGATCTTTAATAGAATCAGCTATGACAGCAGGATTCTTAAGTTATGGAGCAAATGTAAAAATACTTGATGTTATACCAACTCCAGCGGTTGCATACCTTACAAAAAGATTTAAGGCAGATGCGTCTGTTGTAATTTCAGCATCACATAATACTTATGAATTTAATGGTGTTAAGTATTTTAGTAATAAAGGAATGAAAATTTCGGATGAACTTGAAGAACAAATTGAAAGTGTAATGGATTCTGGAAAAATTGATGAACTTACAGCAGTTGGTGAAAAAATTGGAGTATCAGAGATTAGAACTGATTTACTAGATGAATATGTTTATTTCTTTAGAAAAAATTTTGAAGAGGAACTTGAAAACTTAGATAAGTCAAATTTTAAGGTGTTAATTGATACTGCAAATGGTGCTACTTCCATTGTTGCAGGAAAGGTTTTTAAAGTATTAGGTATAAATCATGATATTATAAATGATACACCAGATGGTATAAATATTAACCATAATTGCGGTTCAACACATTTAGAGCAATTAAAAAAAGGTGTAACTGAAGGAAAATATAGTTTAGGTATTGCTTATGATGGAGATGGCGATAGATGTCTTGCAGTTGACGAACTTGGAAATGAAATTGACGGAGACAAGATACTTGCAATAATTTCTAATTATATGAAATCAAAAGGAACTCTAAGGAAAGATACTGTTGTTGCAACTGTTATGAGTAATCTAGGATTAACAAAATATGGCAAAGATAATAATATAAATATAGTACAAACAAAAGTTGGAGATAGGTATGTATTAGAAGAAATGCTTAAAAACGGGTATAACCTAGGTGGAGAACAATCAGGACATGTTATAATGCTTGATTATAATCCAACAGGTGATGGAATACTTACTTCTCTTATGTTAATACGTGCTATACTAGAAAGTACAAAAAAAGCATCAGATCTAGCTAATATAATGAGGGCTTATCCACAAGTTTTAGTAAATGCAAAAGTTTCAAACGATAAGAAGTTTGATTTTGATAAAGACAGTGAAATCGTTCAAGAAATTAAAATGTTAGAAAAAGAATTTGAAGGTAATGGTAGGGTCCTTATTAGGACTTCTGGCACAGAGCCACTAGTAAGAGTAATGCTTGAAGGTGAAGATCAAGACTATTTAAAAAAGAGAGCAGAGGCTCTTGCGGCATTAATTACAAAAAAATTAAGTTAGATTATATCAAAAGGATATGTATAAAGCATATCCTTTTGATTTGTTTTGTTAATCTTTTTTTTAAATTAATTGTAAAGTATTGCTAAAAGAAAACTTATATTGTATAATTATTATGTGTATTTGTTTTTATACATATAGAAAGATAATTTCTAACATATAAATTATAAATAATTAGTTTAAAATATATATTGTTGGACATTGAAAATTTAATATAAGGAGGGAAAATATGTTATATATAGCAATAGCTGCTATTGTTAGCTTTGCTCTTGGATCTGTCATATTTTTCTATCGTGGAGTGGCTTATAGAAAGAAAACTGCTGAGGAAAAAATAACATCAGCGGAAGAACAAGCCAAAAAAATCGTTGAAGATGGAAAAAAAGATGTTGAAAGATTAAAAAAAGAAATGATAATTCAAGCAAAGGATGAAATGATAGCTCAAAAGGATGAATTTGAAAGAGAAGCAAAAGAAAGAAAAAAAGAATTACAAGATGTTGAAAACAGAATAAATCAAAGACAAGATTTAGTAGACAAAAGAGCTGCTTTAATTGAAGAAAAGGAACTAGGAATTGTAAAAAAGGCAGAGGAATTACAAAGAAGAGAGCAAGACCTAGCTCAAGGAAAACAAAGAGAATTAGAAGAACTAAGTAAAATTGCAAAGATGTCACAAGATGAAGCTAAAGATAACTTAATGGAAAAGTTAAAAGATGAAATGAAAGTTGAGATGGCTACATATATACATGATGAACAAGAAAAAGCAAAAGACGAAGTAGAAAAAAAAGCAAAAGAATTACTTGTAAATTCTATACAAAAATGTGCAACTGACCATACTTCTGAGGCAACTGTAACTGTTGTACAACTTCCAAGCGATGACTATAAAGGAAGAATTATAGGACGTGAAGGACGTAATATCAAAACTATTGAAACATTAACAGGTGTTGATTTAATAATTGATGATACACCAGATGTAATTGTACTTTCAAGTTTTGATCCAATTAGACGTGAAGTTGCTCGTATTACTCTTGAACGCTTAATGGCAGATGGAAGAGTACATCCTGGAAAAATAGAAGAAATGGTAGAGAAAGCAAAACAGGAAGTAGAAAATACAATAAAAGATGAAGGCGAAAGAGCTTTATATGAAACTGGTGTAATAAATGTACACCCTGATCTTATTAAATTACTTGGAAAGCTTAGATATAGAACAAGTTATGGTCAAAATGTTTTAAACCACTCTATTGAGGTTTCTAATATAGCGGGACTTTTGGCATCTGAACTTGGACTTGATCCAACGGTTGCAAAACGTGCGGGACTGTTCCACGACATTGGAAAATCTTTCGATCAAGATGTTGAAGGAACACATGTAAGTCTTGGAATTGACCTTTTAAGAAGGTATAAGGAAAAAGACGAAATAATTTATGGAATGGAAGCACATCATGGTGATTGTGAACCTAAAACAATTGAAGCAATTTTAGTACAAGCCGGTGACATTGTGTCTGCTTCTAGACCCGGTGCTAGAAGTGAAACAGTAAGCACTTATATAAAAAGACTACAAAAACTTGAAGAAATATGCGATTCGTATAAGGGTGTAGATAAATCTTATGCAATTCAAGCAGGACGTGAAGTAAGAATTATAGTAAAACCTGATCAAGTAGATGATGCATCAATGGTTATATTAGCAAGAGATGTTGCAAAACAAATTGAAAAAGAAATGACTTATCCAGGACAAATTAAAGTAAATGTAATTCGTGAGATGAGAGCTACTGAAATAGCAAAATAATAAGAATAGTAAAGGTCACAAGTTTTAATGTGACCTTTTATTTTTTAGAGGTGAATATGAGAAATAAAAAAAATAAAAAGATAATTACAATAGTAGTAATAACATTTTTGTTGCTAGTTTCAGCATGTGGTATATTTCTAAATTTAGATATTAATTTTACACAAGATATTTTAGGACTTATAGCAATTGATGATATACAAAAAGATGAAGGTATAAAAACGAACTATAATTATGATTTTAAAAGTGAAGATGGAAATCTAAATGTATATTTTATCAATGTCGGACAGGCTGATGCTATACTTATTAATATGGGAAGTGAATACGCATTAGTAGATGCCGGTAGCGAAAGTACAGAAGAAAAGCTTATTTCATATTTATCTAGTTTTGATATAACTAAATTTAAATATGTTTTTGGGACACATACACATGAAGATCATATAGGTGGTATGGACAAGATTATTTCAAATTTTGAGTGCGAAAATATTATCTTTCCAAATACAATGTCAACCACAATAAGCTTTGAAAGATTTATAGATAGTGTAACAAAAAAGAATAAACATATAACACAAGCAAAAGCTTTTGATATATACATGTTAGGTGATGCACAGATTAAAGTATTATGGCCAAATGCGGTAAGTACATTTGATAATCAAAATAATTATTCTATTGTTTTAAAAGTTACTTATAAAGATGTATCATATTTGCTTACAGGTGACATGGAAGTATTAGTTGAAAATGAACTTTTAAAAAATAATGTAGATGTTAGTTCAGATGTATTAAAGGTGGCACATCATGGCTCTTTGACTTCTACAAGCGTTAAGTTTTTAAATGCAGTAAATCCTAGCTATGCTATAATATCTGTTGGTGAAAATAACAATTATGGTCATCCTAATGCAAAAATTTTAGAAAGACTTTCTATAAGAAATATAATAGTTTATAGAACTGATAGAAATGGAACAATAATATCTAAGACAGATGGCAGAAATATTAAGTTTACTTTTGAAAAAGGAGATATTTAAATGAAATATATTGTTGATAGAATTGAAGAAGATTTTATTATATTACAAGATGAAAATGGTAAAACATTAAACTATAAAATAACAGATGGGAATATAAAACAAGATATTAAAGAAAATGATGTAGTATTTTTTGATAGTAATTTAGGCTTAGTGGTAGATAAAAAAGAAACATCTAAAAGGAAAGAGTATATAGAAAATAAAATCAAAGATATTTTTAAGTAGAAAAAAGCTATATATAGTGATATTGTTTATAGTAAAGCAGCTAAATATTAATTTAGTTGCTTTTTGTATAATTTAGAAAAAATTACCAAAAATATTTCTAGGTGATAAAAATGAAAATAGGTATACCAAATGCTATGTATTTTGAAGGTTCTAATCTTATGTATAAAACATTTTTCAATAAGTTAGGAATTAAAGTTGTGTTTAGTGGAGTTACAACAAATAAAATAAAAGATGAAGGGATCAGACTTTCAAGTTCTGAGTCATGTCTTGCATCTAAAATTTTTATAGGTCATGTTTCATCACTTGTAGATAGAATTAAAAAAGAGAATATAGACTACATTTTTATACCAAGACTATGTACTTATAAAAATAAAGAGACAGAATGCGTTAGATTTTATGCCATGTATGATATATGTAAGAATATGTTTGATGCTAACTTTATTAGTTTAAATATTGACTATGATAAGGGAAAAACAGAAATGATGTCATACATAGAACTTGCAAGGAGTTTAGGATTTGGGTTTGTTAAAGCATACCTAGCATATAGTAATGCAAAAAAAGTATGTAAAGAGGAAAAAGATATGACATTAAATCTTATATATAAAAATAAATTAAATAATTCAAAAAAAGTTTTAATAGTAGCACATCCTTATGTATATGAAGATAATGTTTTAGGAAAGCCTGTATGTAATTACTTAAAATCGCAAGGTATAACACTTTTTTATGCAAGTAAACAAGAAATTAATGAAGAGTATAAAAATATTACAAAAACATTGTATTGGAGGAGTTCTAAAAATTTGGTATCCGGTACGATTAAGTATTTAAAAGATATAGATGGAATAATATATTTATCTACTTTTCCATGTGGTGAGGATTCACTTGTAGGTGAACTAATGCAAAGAAAGATAAAAGATGTACCATCAATAGCTTTAATACTTGATGAACATAGTGGACTAGAAGGTTATATAACAAGACTTGAAAGTTTTATTGATATAATAAAAAAAGATACATTTAATACCATAAAATTAGCTAATTAAGGGGTGAGAATAGTATAATGAAAAGTAATGTAATAAGTTTTCCACATATAGGTAATTATTATATACCAATATATAATTTGTTTAATAATTTAATTGATAAAAATACAACGGAAATTTTGATACCTAAGAAAAATTCTGTAAGAAGTCTAGAGATCGGTTCACAAAACAGTCCGGAATTTATTTGTACTCCATTTAAATATAATATGGGTAATTACATTGAGTCGCTAGAGGCAGGAGCTAATATATTAATACAAATAGGTGGTGGATGTAAGTACGGATATTATAGTGAGGTTCAAGAACAAATATTAAAGGATATGGGTTATAAATTTACATTTATAACATTATCTGACCCACAAGGTATAGATATTTTAAAGATATATAAAAAAGTAAAGCCGCTTAATAGAAAATTAAGTTTTACTGCTTTTGTTTCAAGATTTTTACTTACAATAAAAATGATAGAATTTATGGATGATCTGGAGACATATGTAAGGGAAAATATACTATATGAGGTAAATAAGGGGGAACTAGAAAAAATTCATAAAGAATTTTTGGTTGAACTAAAAAATATTAAAAATAAGGAACATTTTATTAAAATAAGGAAAATATATAAAGAAAAATTAAAAAATGTAGAGCTAAACAAGAAAAAAGATTTCTTACGAGTTGGGCTTATAGGAGAGCTATATAGTTTAATGGAGCCATTTGCTAGTTTTTTTATGGAGGAAAATTTAACAAAAATGGGGATACAACTTAAAAGATATACAACAGTTACATATTTATTATTTAAAAAAGGTAAAAGTGAAGGGCAAGTTTTAAATGAAGCAAAAGACTACATAAAGTATACACTTGGTGCCGATGGAGCAGAAAGTGTTGCACATGCTGTAACGCTTGCAAAAGAAGGATATGATGGATTAATACATTTGAAACCATTTGGTTGTACACCAGAGATCAACGCAATGCCAATACTTCAAAGAGTATCAAACGATTATAATATTCCAATAATGTATTTAACATTTGATTCACAAACATCAAGAGAGGGAATACTTACTCGTATAGAGGCATTTGCAGATATGATAAAAATGAAAAAAGAAAAATGTAATAATATGAAAAGAGGAGTGGTATAATTTGTCAAAATATTTTTTAGGAGTAGATATAGGTTCAATTTCAACAAAAGCAGTTGTAATTGATGAAAAAAGTAATATTGTAGCATCTGAATATTTAGAAACTTCTGGTTCTCCTATTGAGGCTACGAAAAAAGTTATAGAAAGCTTGAAAAAACAATTAGATACATTAGGTAAAAAAGTAGATGTTTATGGAATTGGGACAACAGGGTCTGCTAGAAATTTAATTGGCACTATACTTGGAGCAACTGTAATTAAAAATGAAATAACGGCTCACGCAGTAGGAACAATGTCAAAATATAATGATGTCTCTACAATACTTGAGATAGGTGGGCAAGACTCAAAAATTATATTTATAAAAAATGGTGTAGTAGTAGATTATGCTATGAATACCTTATGTGCCGCAGGAACTGGTGCCTTTTTATCGTCACAGGCTAAAAGATTAGGAATTGATATAAAAGAATTTGGTAAAATAGCACTTACATCTAATAATCCTGCAAAAATAGCAGCTAGATGTACAGTTTTTGCAGAATCTGATTTGGTACATAAAGCACAGGTTGGAACTAAAAAAGAGGATATAGTTGCTGGACTTTGCGAAGCAGTTGCTAAGAATTATTTAAGCAATTTATGTAAAAATAAAAAAATAGAAGATAAAGTTGTTTTTCAAGGAGGAGTAAGTAAAAATATAGGTGTAGTAAAAGCATTTGAAAAGCTGCTTAATAAAAAAGTTTATGTAGATAAAGACTCTCATTTGTTTGGTGCATTAGGAATAGCAATAATATCTATGAATAACGCTACACAAAAATTACCATTTGATTTTAATATAAAAGATATTTGTTATGAGGTGACATCTAGGGAATGTGGAGGATGTTCTAATAATTGTGAATTAATATCAATATATAGTGATAAAAAATTAATCGATACGATAGGTTCTAGATGCCAAGGAGACAATCAGAAGGTTTGTTAATAATATATATAGTTGCTACCAAACTAGCATGTTTGGTGGCCTTATTTTATTGACAATTTCGATTTTATATAGTATTATATAAGCATTAAAGAGGAAAAGAGGAGAAAAATTGAAATTTTTAATAATAGGAGATATAGTAGGTACACCAGGAATTGATAGAGTACAAAGAGAGTTAAAAGGTTTAGTAGGAGAAAAAAATATAGATTTTATCATAGCTAATGGTGAAAATTCGGCTCATGGTAAAGGACTAAGAAAACTAGAATATGATAAACTAATCTCTTTTGGTATTGATGTTATAACAATGGGAAATCATATATATTATAGAAAAGAAATGGCAGAATTATATGACAAGCTTCCAAGACTTCTTATCCCAGCCAATATTACTAACTTAAAAGGAAATGACTATGTAATTGTAGAAAAAAACAACAAAAAAATAGGTGTAATTAACTTAATAGGAAAAGTAAATATTGGTGAAATAAAAGAACAAAATTCAGTAAGCCCATTTGATAAGGCAAAGGAACTTGTAAGTATTTTAAAAGAAAAACAAGTAGACTATATTTTTGTAGATTTTCATGCAGAGGCCACGGCTGAAAAAATAGCTATGGGATATTATTTAGAAGATAGTGTAACATGTGTTTTTGGAACACATACACATGTTCAAACAGCAGATGAAAAAATAATAGATGGAAAAATGGCATATATAACAGATGTAGGAATGACAGGGCCTGCAAATAGTGTTTTAGGACTTAAAAAGGAAATCGCTATAAGAAGATTTTGTACAGGTGATAAAATTAAATATGAATGTAGTGAAAACGAAGCTATATTTAATGCTATTATAGTAGAAACTGACGATGAAACTGGTTTGCCGATAAACATTATAAGAATTAATTCATAATTTAGTAACATAAAAGCTTTTTTTATATATTATACATTAGAGGTGTAATATATTTGAAAGCTTTTTTTGTAAAATTTTATAATTTTTTCTTAGATATCTACTTAGATGCTAAAAATATTGTAAAAAAAGATCCAGCTGCCAAAAATATATGGTATGTAATTTTTCTATATCCAGGGTACAAAGCGATAATTTCACATAGAATAGCACATTTTCTTTATAGTCACAAACTAATGTTTTTAGCAAGGGCTGTGTCACAAATAAATCGATTTTTTACTGGGATTGAGATACATCCTGGTGCAATAATAGGAAAAAGGACACTTATGGATCATGGTATGGGAATAGTAATAGGGCAGACTGCAATTGTTGGAGACGATTGTACTATATATCATGGTGTTACACTTGGAGGAACAGGAGAAATAGCTAAAAAGAGGCATCCTACTGTTGGTAATAATGTTTTTATAGGTGCTGGGACTAAAATACTTGGAAACATTACAATTCATGATAATGTAAAAATAGGTGCAAATTCTGTAATATTAAAAGATGTTGAGGCAAACTCAACAGTTGTTGGAATACCACGGAAAAATAGTAAAGAAAAACATACCATAAACTACTTGTGGTATGTTTCATTATTAATTATCTTAAAACTCCTATAAATTTGTTCTACTAAAAAAATTCTAAATAATTGATGTGGAAATGTGAGTTTAGAAAAACAAATATTGTAATCTGCTTTTTTTCTTAAAGTGTCACTTACTCCAAGGCTACCTCCGATTATAAATGAAAGTGTAGAGCTAGTTTGAAAGGAGTGCTCAATAGTTTTTGCAAGTTCAAAAGAACTATATTCTTTTCCTGCAAGGTCACATAAAAATGTATTAGATTTCCCAATTTTATCAAGTATGTTTAAAATCCTTTGTGATTCTATTTCCTTTATTTTATTTATTTGCGAGGCACTTGCATTATCTGGTATCTTTTCATCTGAAATCTCTATTATATCTAGTTTTGCAAATTTGGAAAGTTTTTTTACATATTCATCAAGTACGAGCCTCATAGAATTTTCCTTGATTTTACCAATACAGATTATTTTAATATTTATCATAGTACAACATATTCCTCCGAAGAAAGTGACTTAGAAGCAAAATTTAAGTTTATGCAATCTTTATTTATACCATTTTCTTGTAATACAAAATTTATACAGTCTCTTGCAACATCAATTGTATTATTATTTTCGCTCATATGTGAAATAATATAATTTGAAGTGGAAGGGTTGCTACTGTATAGCGTTGCTATTAGATTTGCCGTGTCATAATTTGATAAGTGCCCTTTTACTCCTGCAATACGCCTTTTAGTATTAAAAGGATATGGTCCAAATTCTAGCATAGTTTTGTCATAATTTGCTTCTAAAATTGTGTAGTTAGAATCTTTTAGATGTGACACTACATCATCTGAAATGAATCCTAAATCGGTTGCATATGTTATATGTTTGCCATTTGAAAATATATCATATCCACATGGGTATATTGCATCATGTGAAGTTTCAAATGGAATTATTTCAAGATCTAGGACTTTAAATCTTTGTTCGTAGTCTACTTTTATAATCTTTGATTTAATATTTTGTTCATTTAAATAATTTTCTAAATAGTCAGCTGTCTTACCACAAGCATATATTGGGATATCATTTTTTCTACATAGAAGGGGTAGCCCTTTAATGTGGTCAATATGTTCATGTGTTATTAATATAGCTTTTATATCTGAAATGTCTTTATTTATACTTTTTAGTCCAGTAATTATTGCTTTATATGAAACACCGACATCGATTAAAATGTCGGTTTTATTAGAACAAATATGAAACATATTTCCAGAGCTAGAACTATAAAGTGGATGTATTGTTATCATTTTTTAACCTCTTAATTATTTTTCATCTTTTATGTATTTTATATCTGCACCAAGTGCTTTAAATTTTTCTACTATGTCTTCATAACCACGTAAGATATGGTAAATATCTGTAATTTCAGTTGTCCCATTTGCTACAAGGCCTGCTATTATCATAGCAGCACCTGCTCTTAGATCATGACACTTCACAGGAGCACAAGAAAGTCTTTCAACTCCACGTACCACAGCTGTTTGTGAGTGAGCAGATATATCTGCTCCCATTTTTGCAAGTTCATCAGTATATTGAAAACGCGATTCCCATATATTTTCAACAATCATTCCAGTACCATCTGAAATACTAAGAAGCACACATATTTGTGGTTGCATATCAGTAGGAAAGCCAGGATATGGCATAGTCTTGACACTAAATGATGTAGGACGCTTATTCATTTTTACTCTAACACTGGTAGGTGACTCTATAACTGTTGCACCTGCTTCCCTTAGTTTTGCAGTAATTGGTTCTAAATGCTTAGGAATACAATTTTCTATTAGTATGTCACCTTTTGTCGCTGCCGCTGCAACCATAAAAGTTCCAGCTTCAATTTGGTCTGGAATTATAGAGTAGCTAGATTTTTGATTAAGACTTTCGACTCCAACTATTTTTATGCTATCTGTTCCAGCACCTTTTATTTTTGCTCCCATTGAATTTAGGAAGTTTGCAAGATCTACTATATGTGGTTCCTTGGCTACATTTTCTAGAACTGTAATACCATCTGCAAGAGTAGCTGCAAGCATTGCATTTATTGTTGCACCAACTGATACCACATCAAAAAATATTGAAGTGCCACGAAGTTTTCCCTTTTTTGTAGCATAAACATTTCCATTTTTCACTTCAACTGATGCACCAAGTTTTTCTAAGGCTTTTATATGTTGATCTATTGGTCTTGCACCAAGGTTGCACCCGCCAGGAAGACTAATTCTTACATCATCAAAGTTATTAATTAGTGAGCCTAGTAGGTAGTAAGATGCTCTAAATTTACTAGTAAGTTCATAAGAAGCAATGGCAGTATTTACATTTGAATTATCTATAATAAATTCATTTTTATTAATGTATGTTATATCTGAACCAAGAGATTCTAAAATCTTTAAATATGCTCTTATGTCAGAGATATCTGGTACATTTTCTAAATGACATTTTCCTCTTACAAGTAAAGTGGCAGGAAGTATTGCAACAGCAGCATTTTTAGCTCCGCTAATGCATACAGTTCCTTTAAGTGATGATGGGCCATTTACAATAAATTTTTCCATATATATTAAACCTCCTAAACGGTAAATAACTAAAAAAAGTATATCATATTGTTATCAAAAAAACAACGATTTTTGTAATAATATGACACAAATTATTTGTAAAAAAATGTATTACAAAATCCTTTTATATTATTGGTTAAGCTAGTAAGACTGTTTTCTATTGATGTTACATTTTTGAAAAGATAAATATCTTTTGTTGTTACATAATGTGATTTATTAAGCGGTAATTTAAAATTTGTATTACATAGAAGGTAATTTATAAGAGTGTTTTTATTTATCAAATGGTATCACCTCCATACTACATTATATGAAAATTTTCTAAAAAATTAAATAAAAGCTTGTTTTTTTATTTTCTATATGTTAAAATAAATAGGTAATTGAAAAAACTTAATTTTTAGGTAGGTGAAAATAAATGAAAAAAGATATACAACCAGATTATAAAAAAGCTACTATAAAATGTGCTTGTGGTAATGTTATAGAAACTGGTTCTGTAAAAGAAGAAATGAAAGTTGATACATGTAGTGCTTGTCATCCATTCTTTACTGGTCAAAAACAATCTATATCTAGCCAAGGTAGAGCAGCTAAATTTATGGAAAAATATGGTAAAAAATAAGATAAAATTTTCTGAGGTACTCTTTTGGTGCCTCTTTTTACTTATATTAGGAGTTATATGAAATTAAAAGAAATAAAAGGCAAGATAACTTGCTATTTAAGGAAAAAAAGAGTAGAAGACTATGATATTTTAGATATATATAAAATCATAGCACATGTATTAAAACTTGATCTAAATACACTTATTTTATTAAATAGTAGTGATGGTAATAAAGTTATAGAAGAAAAAGAACTAAAAGAAATATTAAATATTGTAGATTTAATATATTTAAAAAATGAGCCATTGCAATATGTATTAAACGAAGCATATTTTTATAATGAAAAATATGTATTAGATGGAAAAGTTTTAATACCAAGACAAGATAGTGAAATTTTAGTAGAAGAGGCAATAAAGCTAATAAACAAAAATAATTTTAAATCAATGCTTGATATGTGTACCGGCTCTGGATGTATTGGAATATCAATATCAAAAAATTCTAGCATATCTGAAGTTTTAATGATAGATATATCACAAGAGGCAGTAGAGGTAGCTAAAAAAAATGTTAAGATAAATAATGCAAAAAAATGCAAGGTGCTACTTAGTGATTTATTTTCTTCTTTAAATAATGAAAAAAAGTTTGATATTATTGTTTCAAATCCACCATATATAAAAACATCTTTTATAGATTTGTTAGATGAAAATGTAAAAAAAGAGCCACATATTTCTCTTGATGGAGGAGAAGATGGCTTGGTGTTTTATAGAAAAATTTTAAATGATGCAAAATATTATTTGAATGATAATGGTTATATATTATTTGAAATTGGCTATGATCAAGCAGAAGATATTAAAAAAATTATATCAGAATTTAAATTTTATGATATAATAGGTATTGTAAAAGATTATCAAAGAAATGATAGGGTGGTTATATGTCGTTTTCATCTGAAATAAAAGGAGAAATACTAAAAAAATTTAATTTAAGTAAAAAGAATAATTGCTGTATTGGTTCTGAAAGGTTTGGAGAATATCTAACAACTACACCAAAAAAACAAAACCTTGAGGAAAACTTTAATGACTATTTTGATATTGCTAAGTTAAATGAATGCTGTATAAAATCTATTATAAAAGGAGCTTTTTTAAGTTCTGGGTGCATTACATCGCCTCAAAATAATTATCACTTTGAAGTTGCTTTTAAAAATAAAGCTTGTGCAGAATTTTTTCTTAGTTTACTTTCACTTTTGGAATTTACACCAAAATTAATAAAAAGAAAAGGATCAAATCAATATGTTGTATATATAAAAGAAGCTGAACAAATATCAACAATTTTGTCATTTATGGAAGTAACATCGGCCCTTTTAAAATTTGAAAATATAAGGATAGAAAAAGATCTAAAAAATAATATAAATAGAACAATTAATTGTGAAACTGCAAATCTTTCCAAAACAATTGAAGCGTCTGTAAGGCAAGTTGAAGCAATTAATATTTTAAAGAAAAATGGAAAATATAAAAATTTGAATGATAAATTAAAGTTAGTGGCGGAGTATAGACAAAAATATCCAAATGAAAGCATAGAATTTTTAAGTGCTAAGATATCTAAAAAAGAAAAGATATCAAAATCAGGTGTCAAACATAGACTTGATAAGATAATTGAAATATCTAAAAATAATAAGTGAATCTATAAAGACTCACTTATTATTTTTTCTATATATTCTAAATTGATTTTATTGTTGGAAGAAAAAGGCACTATTTCTTCTTTTGAAAAAAGTCTTTTTGTTATATTTAGACAATAGTCATTTAGTTTAGTTTTTGCAATTTTATCAGCTTTATTTGCAATAATAGTAAATGGTATATTTTGTGCAATTAACCATTCATACATTGTTTTATCATCTTCTGTTGGATTATGTCTTATGTCGACTAAGAAAAAAATATGCTTTATTAATTCATTTTCTGTTATATATTTATTAATTAGTTTGTTTGTTATATCTTTTTCTTGTTTTGTCATTTTTGAGAAACCATAACCTGGTAAGTCTACTATATAAAAAGTGTTATCTACTAAATAATAATTTAAGCACTTTGTCTTTCCGGGTGTTTGACCTACTTTTGCAAGATTTTTATGATTTGCAAGTGCATTTATAAAAGAAGATTTACCTACATTAGATTTGCCAACTAAAACAATTTGAGGGACTTCTGTTTTTAATATTTTATCTTTTGAAAAAACGGAAGTTTCAAATTTTACATTTTTTAACATATTTATACCTCACATTAACTCTATAAATAGTATATCATAGTATTTAAAAAAAATAAACAAAAAACAGCTAATCAAAAAAATTAACTGCTTTTTTATATACTCTATTTTTTTGTTTCTATCTTCGTTTTTCCACCCATATAAGACTGAAGAGCTTTTGGAATTAAAATAGAACCGTCTTTTTGATAATTATTCTCAATTACAGCAATAAGTCCACGAGGAGAAGCAACTACTGTATTGTTTAGTGTTGATACCAAATAGTTACCATTTTCACCTCTTGCTTTTATTGAAAGTCTTCTAGCTTGGGCATCACCAAGAGTAGAGCAAGAACCAACCTCGAAATATTTTTTTTGTCTAGGAGACCATGCTTCAACATCACAAGATTTTACTTTTAAATCTGCAAGATCGCCACTGCAACATTCAAGTGTTCTTACTGGTACATCTAAGCTTCTGAAAAATTCTACTGTGTAAGACCACATTTTATTATACCAAGTCATAGCATCTTCTGCTTTGCATAGTACAACCATTTCTTGCTTTTCAAATTGATGTACTCTATAAAGTCCTCTTTCTTCAAGACCATGAGAGCCAACCTCTTTTCTAAAACATGGAGAATAAGAAGTAAGACAAATAGGAAGACTTTCTTCTTTTACAGTTTGTCCTTTAAATCTGCCAATCATAGAGTGCTCAGATGTACCTATTAAGTATAAATCTTCATTTTCTATTTTATACATCATAGCATCCATTTCTTCAAAACTCATAACACCTGTTACAACATCACTTCTAATCATAAATGGTGGAACACAATATGTAAATCCTTTATCTATCATAAAATCTCTTGCATAAGATAACATAGCAGAATGAAGTCTTGCTATATCACCAGTTAGAAAGTAAAATCCATTTCCACTAGTTCTGCCAGCACTTTCTTTATCAAGACCACATAGGCTCTCACAAATGTCTGCATGATATGGTATTTCATAGTCTGGCACAAAAGGCTCTCCAAATTTTTGATTCTCTACATTTTTTGTATCATCTTCGCCAATCGGAACAGAAGAGTCAATAATATTTGGAATTTTCATCATTTTTGATTTAAGATCAGCTGATAAATTTGCCTCTTTATTTTCTATATCAACAAGTAATTTGTTTATATCCACAACTTCTTGCTTTTTTGTATTTGCTTCATCTATTTTTTTATCGTGCATTAAGGTGCCAATTTCAGAGCTTATAGTGTTTCTTTTTTGTCTTAGGCTGTCGCCTTCTTGTTTTAAAGCTATAATCTCTTTATCAAGTGCTATAACTTCGTCTACTAGTGGGAGTTTGTGCATTTGAAATTTTTTTACTATATTTTCTTTTACAATATCTGGATTGTCACGTACAAATTTTATATCTAACATAATTAATCAATCTCCTTAGTTTCATCATCTAAATATTCATTTTTAGTATCTACTGTCATAAGTGAAAGTAGTGTTTTATAAATTGTTTCAGAATTTTCGTTCCAGTTTTTTGAAATGTTTTTGGCTTGATTTTTAGTTCCGGCATACATTGTGATATTTATTAGCTCATCTGTACCATCTTTAATAAAGCAAGAAATTTTATATTCGTCAGCTTTTAGTGGAATAATATTAGTACCGATAGAATAATCTGTTTTAATCTCTACGGTGTTCTTATTTATCATTTTTTTTAAGTTATATAAGTTTACACCAGGTATTAATTCTAAAAGTTCACTAAGTGTAGCAGACCCAGTATCAGTGATTAAAAAAAGTTTATTATCATTTTCTTGTAATTCTTCTATGTATCCACTTTTTTTCATAGAATCAATATAAGAGCAAATATCAAAATATGTAATATCGTCAAATTCTTCTAAATACTTAACAATTTGATCAAGAGTAAGCGATTTAGGATAAGAATTTTGAAGAACATACAAAACTATTATTTTATTGTCTAGTAAATTTAAATCTTTTGCCATAAATTAACCACCAACTTTTCTTAAAAAAACTTTACAAAATCCAATGCTTATGATATCATACTTTTGTAAAAAAATAAAGGGGAAGTGGTAAAAAATGCTAAATTTTAAGAAAAATATTATAGTTGCAATTGATGGTGGACCAGGAACTGGTAAATCTACCGTTTCAGATTATGTTGCAAAAAAATTAGGAATACTACATATAGATACAGGTGCAATGTTTAGGGCAGTTGGATACTTTTTTATTAAAAATAATATAGATATGACAGATGAAAATATAGTAAATAATCTAGAAAATATAAATGTTAATTTAAAATATATAGATGGTAAAACTTATGTGTTTTTAAATGAATGTGATGTAACTGACTTTATTAGAACAAATGAAGTTTCAATGGCTGCATCAAAAGTTTGCAAAATAAAAGAAGTTAGAAAAAAACTTTTGGAGCTTCAAAGAAATATGGCAACTACTACTTCTGTAATACTTGACGGACAAGATATTGGTACAGTAGTTTTCCCAAATGCAGACTTTAAATTTTATTTTGTGTGTTCAATGGAAAAAAGAGCTAAAAGAAGAACACAAGATTTACTAAAAAAAGGAGAAAAAACTAGTTACGAGGAAGTAAAGGCACTGCTTGAAAAACGAGATTTTGATGATAGAACAAGAAAAGAGGCCCCAATTTTGAAAGCAATTGATGCTACTGAAATTGATACTACAAATAATACAGTAGAAATTACAGGCGATATTTTAATAGATATAATTAAAAAAGGAGTAAAATAAAAAAATATGAGAGCATTTGTTAGATTTTGCATATACATCGGATGGTGTAAAATTAAGTATAATGTAAAATTTCACAATAGGCAAAATGTAAGAAACTTAGATAAATGTATGATATGTGCAAATCATTCAAATAAAGATGAACCGGCATGGCTTTATGCGGATAACAATCATCTATGTATAATGGCAAAAGCCGAACTTTTTAAAAACAAATTTATGGCATTTTTATATAAATGCTTTGGTATCTTTCCAATAAGAAGGGGAGAAAAAGATGTAAAAAGTATAATGCATGCAATAAATTTGTTTAAGAATGTAAAGAGAAGAAAGCTACTAATATTTCCAGAAGGTGAAAGATTAACAAAAGAAGAGAAAAAAGGAGAGGCAAAAGTTGGACCTGTATATATTGCAGCAAAGGCAGGAATACCAATTGTACCAACATATATTACAAAAAATGTTGATAAACATAGTAGAGTAGATATAATATATGGTACTCCTATAAATGTACCAAAGGAAGTAATTAAAGATAAACAAAAACTAAAGGAGTTTTCAGATAGCCTTTTGGATACTATATATGAATTAGAAAAAGAAATTAGATAATGTTTAAAAACTTTTAATATAATTATTATTTGATATAGTGACACTTGTATGGTATAATCCTAAATGTTAAAAATTAAGCCAAAATGTAATTACAGGAGGAAAAATTATGGCAGAAACAAAAAATTGTTTGTACACAAGTTTGTATCTTACAATTGCAGAAAATGAAGAGTTTCCTGCAAAATTTGGAAAGGCATGATATAACGAATGCAAAGATCATCTTTATTGCTATTGTTGTAGGTTTTTAAGTCATATGGATAGCATTAATGCACTGTCTACAAAATTGGTTAAAAAACAGGAAGGGATATTTTTATGTACTGATTGGTACATAGATGAGTTGGCAAAAATAATTTGTAAAGATATGGTAAAAGAAGTAATGTTAACCTATTTGGACTTTGAATTTGTAGATAGAGTATGTGATGAACATGGATTTTTTGGCCTTGAGGATAGAGTAATCAATTTTTATAGCAAATGTACATCGATTGAGATTAATGCTGTTAATTCGCTTATTAGGTTTTTGGTACTGGTAAATTATTTTGTATTACATGAAGGTTTTTTTACACATGATGCTGTAACACACGCAATGGATAAAATGAAAAGAACTTATAGCGAAGGCCTTTTTGAACTTTTTGCTGATGATATGTGGAGAGAATTTATATATGTTTTTGTTGAAAAAAATACATTTTTTGAAGACAAAAAATGCATTTTAGAAATAGATTTTGATAATTTAAAAGAATTATAGACTAACATTGCAAAGATATGATTTTATTATAAAACCGAGTAATTTTTACTCGGTTATTTTTTAAAAATTTGCTCAAATTGTTGACAATTATGTCAAATAGTAGTAAAATAAGTAAGATAATGTTTTTTATATATAACCTAAAAATTGTTTTTAGGTTATATATCTTTTAGAAGGGAAGAATAAATAATGAAAAATTTAAGGAATGTAGCAATAATAGCCCACGTTGACCATGGTAAAACAACACTTGTAGATGCACTGCTAAAACAATCAGGAACATTTAGACAAAACGAACAAATAGAAGAACGTGTAATGGACTCAAATGATATAGAACGTGAGAGAGGAATAACAATTCTTTCAAAAAATACTGCTATAAGATATAAAGATGTAAAAATCAATATTGTTGATACACCTGGACATGCTGATTTTGGTGGAGAAGTTGAGCGTGTGCTTAAAATGGTTGATGGCGTAATATTAGTTGTTGATGCGTTTGACGGACCTATGCCACAAACTAGATTTGTTTTATCAAAGGCTTTAGCATTAAATCTTGTACCAATAGTTGTAGTAAATAAAATAGATAGGCCAGGAGCTAGACCTAAAGAAGTTGTAGATGAAGTTTTAGAGCTATTTATGGATCTTGATGCAACAGATGAACAACTTGATTTTAAAGTAATATATGCATCTGGTAAAAATGGTTTTGCTAAATATTCTTTAGATGAAGAAAATGATAATATGCAACCTTTATTTGAAACAATAGTAAATACTGTTCCAGAACCAAAAGGTGATGAGAACGAACCACTTCAATTACTTATTACAAATATAGATTATGATGAATATACTGGTAGAGTGGGTATTGGCAGAATCGAAAGAGGTACAATTCTAAACTCACAAAATGTGGCTGTATGTAAAAATGATGGTACAGTACAAAATTTAAAAATAGGTAAACTTTTTACTTATGAAGGGCTTAACAAAAAAGAAGTTGAAAGTGCTACTTGTGGTGATATAGTAGCAATTCAAGGCCTTGCAGGAATTAATATAGGTGAAACTCTAGCAGATCCAGAACATCCAGAGAAAGTAGATTTCGTAGATATTGATGAACCAACAGTTTCTATGACATTTTCTGTAAATAATGGACCATTCGCTGGAAAAGAGGGTAAATTTGTTACATCTAGACATTTAAGAGATAGACTATATAAAGAACTTGAAACAAATGTATCTTTAAGAGTTGAAGACACAGATTCTGCTGATAGCTTTAAAGTATCAGGACGCGGTGAACTTCATTTATCAATTCTAATTGAGCAAATGAGAAGAGAAGGATTTGAACTTTTAGTATCACGTCCAACTGTTATAAATAAAGTAATTGACGGAGTAAAATGTGAACCAATGGAACTTGTTACAATTGATGTTCCAGAAGAATATGTTGGTACAGTAATGGAAAAAATGGGAAATAGAAAAGCTGAAATGACTAATATGACTACATCACAATCACAAGCCGGTTATAGTAGACTTGAATTTAAAATCCCAGCTCGTGGTCTAATTGGTTATAGAAGTGAATTTATGACTGCAACAAAAGGTACAGGAATAATGAACCATATATTTGCAGGATATGAACCAGATCGTGGTGAAATTATGACACGTTCACATGGTACAGTAATAGCTTTCGAACAAGGTAAATCAACAGGTTATGGCCTTTTCAATGCACAAGAAAGAGCAAGTCTATTTATAGGTCCAGGTGTTGAAGTGTATGCTGGTATGATTGTTGGTGAAAATTCTCGTAGTGACGATCTTACAGTTAATGTATGTAAAGAAAAACACTTAACAAATACACGTGCATCTGGTAGTGATGATGCATTAAAACTTGTTCCACCAGTTACTCTATCACTAGAGCAATCAATTGAATTTATTGCAGATGATGAATTAGTTGAAGTGACACCTCTAAATATTAGACTTAGAAAGAAAATATTAGATCCAACTTTAAGAAATAGAGAGGCAAGAAAATAAATAAAAAAATTAAAAAAGCATGTATTGAATGATACATGCTTTTACTACTATTAGGTGCTACATTTCTTGAAATTTACATAAAAATGTGATATAATAATAATGTAAGATTAAATTAATTGCTATAAGAATTTATGGCAAAATGTGGAGGTATACTAATTATGAGTAACTGTGCAGCAAAACAAAGAAAGATTTCACAGATCGTTTCTATGTTAAGGAAATCTGATGACTATGTATTAGATGAGGTGATATCAATCTTGAACATCTATAATACAAAAATGATTTCTGATACTGGGTGCGATGATTTGCTTTTCATAAGTCTTAGAGAAGTTATAGATGAGGACAATAAGAATGGTGTAAGGGTTTTAAATGCCTTAGAAAGAGCAAATAAAACAAGAATATGTGACTTGTTTAATAAGGAGGAAAATGAAACTAAATATGGTATTTCAATTTCTGACTTGTTTTCAACAAGAGGAATTGGCCTTAACACACTTGATTTACTTGTAGATGAACTGCTTTCCGTAGGTATAGGTAAAGAGAATTTTATGTTTGCAAGTGTTGATACGCCAGATACTATAAGAAACTTGACAAAAAGAGTTTACCTTACGGCTACAAAACATGATTTTATAAGAGATATGATCTGATTAAAGTTTTTTTTATAGAAGTTATAATTTTAACTTCTATTTTTTTATTTTTATATGATTTTAACATTGCATATTTTTACCATTTATTATATAATTTTACTATAAATAAGAGGGGTTAAAAAATATGAAAAATACGCTAAGAAATATATTTTTGGAAGCTGATGAAAATTATAAAATTATATGTAATACATATAAAATTTTAGAAAAAACTTACGAGATGAAACTACCTATTCATTCTGCTGGTCAATGGATCCTTGACAATATGTATGTACTAGAACAAGAATATCTAGAAATTTGTGAGGCTAAAAAATCGCTAAAACATGTTAGACTTCCTGTTATAAAAACTTCTGAGGGGAGTAAATATATAAGTATATATTACCTTGCATATGAACTAGTAGAACAAAATACCGGGTATATAGATCAAAATGTTATTATGAATTGTCTAAGGGAACATCAAAAGACTTCATATTTAACATCAGAAGAGTTAAACTTATTTATACTTATGATAAAAGTTGGACTTCTTAAATTTATAGCACGTGTAGCTACAAATATATGCCATGCCCAAATGCAAAAGCTGATTGTAGAAGATTTGCTAAGAAAAAATACATTTGATATAGCTAAAATTTCTAATGATATAGAAAGCGAATTTGTTGCATTTAGGAATTTTAAAACTTATATTTTGGAAGAGGCTAAAATTAAAAATGCAAATACTGCATTCGTTGAATATATGGCTTATCGATTAAAAGAATTAGGAAAAAAGGGTGAAAAGTATTACGAAGTATTAAAAAATGAATCTGAAAAAATAGGTTTTACAATAGATGAGGCAATAATAAAAGAACATCTAGAAATAGCAAAGACAACAGATTATATGGGAAGAGCAATACTTTCATATAAAAAACTTATAGGAATTAATTTTAGAGAGATTTTTGAAGCAGTAAATAAAGTAGATGAAACTTTAAAAGAAGGTGATTACACAAAAGAATTCCAAAAATGCGATTATAAAACTAAAAATAGATATAGAAATTATATAATTAAAATTGCCAAAAAATATAATGTATCTGAATTGTATGTGGCAAAAAAAGCAGTAGATTGCTCTAAAAAATATAAAAAACATGTTGGATTTTTCTTGTGTTCTGATGAAAAGTATTTATTAAAAAAAGAGATGGGAAAATCTTATATCTCAGATTTGATAAACATTAAATTGATAGACAAGATAAAACCAGCAATTTATATACTTTCAATTTTAATACTTGCATTTGAACTTACTGTACTATTTACTGTTAATTTTATAGATTTAGGGAATTTAGCTCTAAATATAATAGCCTATATTATATCATTTGGATTTTTTACTGAAATTTCAGAAAAACTAATAAATTATTTTATTAGAAAAAATATGATACCAGAAACTCTGCCAAGATTTGATTTTGCAAAAACCATTGACGAGGATTGTACTACATATGTAATAATGCCAACAGTCATTTCTTCAATAGAAAAGTTAGATGATATGATAAATAAGATGGAAATAACATATCTTGCAAATCGTAGTAAAAATATGTATTACATGCTTATTGGTGATTGTATTTCTAGTAATAAAGAACATATAATGCTAGATGATACTATCGTTGAATATGCAAAGGAAAAACTAGATAAGTTAAATGAAAAGTATGACATGCCACATAAACTTTTTAATTTTATTTATAGAAAACGTATATATTCTAAAGCAGAAGAATGTTATATGGGCTGGGAGAGAAAACGTGGAGCTATAACAGAGTTTAACAAATTTGTTTTAGGAAAACTTACTCATGAAGAAGTGGATAAAAAATTCTACGTAACATATGATGACATTGTAAGTGCCAAATATGCAATAACGATTGATGAAGATACTAATTTATCATTGAATACAGCAAAAGACTTAGTGGCAATTATTTCTCATCCATTAAATAAACCAAGACTTACTAAAAATGGCAGAAGAGTGAAGAGTGGTTATGGAATGATAACACCTGCTGTTGGACTAGATATTGAAGCTGCAAATAAAAGTCTTTTTTCAAAAATATTCGGTGGATTTGGAGGCTTAGACATTTATACAACTGCTGTTGCAAATGTATATCAAGATGTATTTGGCGAAGCAATATTTTGTGGAAAGGGAGTATACGATATTGCTTTATTTGATAAAATACTTTCAAATGAAATTCCTGAAAATTTAGTATTATCACATGATTTACTAGAAGGCTCTTATATGAGAGTAGGATTTGCAAGTGATATAGAAGTGCAAGATGGATTCCCAAATAACTATATATCATACATGAAGAGAAATCATAGATGGTATAGGGGGGATATGCAAATAATTAGATGGCTTATTTCGCCTAAATCTCCACTTAATTTGCTTTCTAAATGGAAAATATTTGATAATCTAAGAAGACCTACCGTAAATGTTATAGGAATTTGTGCTATTATACTTGCCTCTTTAATATCACTTGATGCATTTATAAAAACAACAATACTTGTATTTCTTGCAATCAACTTTGGTACTATACTTGGAATGATCGATAAGCTAATATTTGGGTTCCATAGACATACAAAGGAGTTACAATATATACCAATAATTTATGGATTTGATGCAGATTTACTTACAATGTGTCAGAACTTTGTTACATTACCATATACATCATATGTGTGCATTAATGCATTTACTAAGTCTTTGTTTAGAATGATATTTACCAAAAAACATTTACTTGAATGGACAACAGCAGAGACACTTGATAAAATGTCAAAAAAGACACTTTGGTATTATTATTTAAATATGTTAATTAATGTCGTTTTAGGAGTATTTATTATATTTTTTAAGACACCTGATCTACCAAATGTTTTAGGGCTAAAATTATTTAAAATAGCTATTGGAATATTTTTTGTAATAGGACCAGTATTTGCATATTTGCTTGGAAATGATCATCTAATTTCTAGAAAAAAACGTCTAAATGAAGAACAAGAAAATGAAGTTATTGATGTAGCTAAAAGAACATGGAGTTTTTTTGATACGCTAATGACTAAAACAAATAATTATTTACCAACAGATAATTTTCAAAGTAGCAGAAGAAACAAAATTGTAAACAGAACTTCGTCTACTAACATAGGATTTGGTATACTTGCTATAATTACAGCATATGATTTGAAATTTATAACATATGATGAAATGATAGAAAAATTAACAAATACATACCAGACAATAGATAGTTTAGAAAAATGGAATGGACATTTATATAATTGGTATAATATAAAAACATTAGAACCATTAAGACCAAGATTTGTATCAACAGTAGATAGTGGCAACTTTGTTGCATGTCTTTATATAGCAAAGACATTCTTTGAAGATCTTATGGGAGAGAGGGCTTATAGTAGACTTGAATCAAAAGATTATGACTTCAGAGTTAAAAGATTACTTGAACTTACAAATTTATTAATTAAAAATACAGATTTTAATTATTTATATAATACACAAAGAAATCTATTTTCTATCGGCTATGATGTAGAGGCTGGCAAACTACTTGATAGTTATTATGATATGCTAATGTCTGAGTGTAGAACTACTAGTTTAATTGCAATAGCTAGAAGACAAGTAACTTCTAAACATTGGTTTGCACTATCTAGGAATTTAATAAAGCTTGATGGATATAAAGGACTTGTATCATGGAGTGGTACAGCATTTGAATATTTTATGCCATATATTTTTTCTAAGTCATATGAGCATACTCTAATAGACCAATCTTTATTCTTTACATTATATAGTAATATAAAATATGCAAAGAAAAACAATATTCCTTTTGGAATATCAGAATCTGCATTTGCAATTAAAGATAGAGAACTAAACTATCAATATCAAGCTTTTGGCGTGCCATGGCTTGGACTTAAAAGAGGATTAAATAATTATCTTGTAGTAGCACCATATGCATCAGTTTTAATGCTACCATTTGCTCCAGGCAAGGTATATAAAAATCTAAAATATTTAAAGCAACTGGGAGCATATGATTCTTATGGCTTTTATGAGTCAATAGATTATACAAAACAAGATCTAGATAGAGGTGACACCATGAAAATAGTAAAAACTTATATGGCTCATCACCAAGGAATGATTTTATGTGCAATAAATAATTATATAAATAAAAATGTACTTCAAAAGAGATTTCATAGAAATGCAGATATAAGAGCGACTGAAATATTATTAAAAGAAAGAGAAAAAATGAGAGCAAATGTTGCTCCAAGTACAAAAGATAAATTTGAAGCTTTCAAACAAAGAAATATAGATAAGTATACAACAGATGTTAGTACGATATCTAGTGAGGATATAGACAGTACAAGTAAAGACTTTGATATTGCATTTTTAAATGGACATGGAATGTCAGCAATTTATACTTCAAATGGTTCAACATTCCTAAACTATAAGGGAAAGATAATAAATAAACAACGTTTTAAAAATATTAAATCTACGGGTAACTTCATTGTACTAACAGATAAGACTACGCAAGAAAGAATTGATCCATGCAGTATGGATAATATAAATAATTCTTATATTAAAAAATCTATATTTACATCTAATCTAGCATATGTAAATAATTTTATTGAAACTAAAGATATTGAAACTACTACAACTACATTTATATCTCAAGAATTTAATACAGAAATTAGAAAAATAAGTATGTACAATAATTCAAATATAAAACGTGAGATATTAATTAATACATATTTAGAACTTGCCATGACTGACTATATGACAAATGTAGTACATCCTTCATTTAGTAATTTACAAATAGAAACTTATTATGATAATGATTTAGATACTTTGATTGCAAGCAAGAGAAAGAAGACAGAAAATGATACTGATTTTTATGTGTATTCAAAACTTGTAGGAATTGATCTTGAGAAATCTGTTGAAACAGAAAAATTAAAGATTATACAAAAACAAGAAATGGCATATGACAGTAATATAGTCAAATATCCTCTTTGGCCTGTACTTTCATATAGGGCAAGTATAATTCTAGATCCACATGAAAGGCAAGAATTTTACTACATAGTAGGGGCTACTGACTCTAAATATAAACTTTCAAATGCTATTGTTAATTTGGATTATGATGAAATATCAAAGCAATATAAAATAGCATGTGAGCTTAATAGTGTAATAGCTAGATATTTAAAATTGGAACCTACAAGAGCGAAAATTTATAATGATATACTAAAAGACATTCTGTTTAATAAAAAAACATTAAATGCTGATGAATTCTGGAATGAAAATATTTCTCAATTAATGCTTTGGAGGTATTCTATATCTGGAGATTTACCAATACTTTTAGTTAATATTGATAAAATAGAAGATGCGGGAATAATTGATGAAGTAATTAATTTTATGGACTATGTAAAAAATAGAAATGTTGACTTAGATATAATTATTTTAATAAATGAAAAAGAAGAAAAATATGGTCCAATATATACATATGTAAAAACAAGACTTGATAGAGCTGTATATAGTAATTTTACAAGAGGAAATATTTATGTACTAAATGAGAAATTCTTAGTACAAAATGAAATCAAATTAATCAATTTCTTATGCTCTAAGCGTATTACAAGCGTTACAGAATTTTTGATAGAAAATACAGATAAAGAATTTAAATTAGGAGGTGGAGTAGATGAATAAATCTTATGAGAGTAATCTAAAATACTTTAATTTTTACGGTGGATTTAATAAAAAAGGTACTGAGTATCATATATTAAACAAAAATACTCCACTGCCTTGGTGTAATATTCTTGCAAATGAAAATTTTGGAACGGTAATATCAAGTTATGGTACAGTATATTCTTACTTTAAAAATAGTAGAGAATATAAGATTTCATCATGGTGCAATGATTGGGTAGAATTTGCACCTGGTGAGAAATTTAGTGGTATATTTGAAAATGATTACAATTTAATATATGGATTTGGGTATGTTAAAATATTAGAAGAAGATGATATACTTAAAAAAACACTAGATATATTTGTACCCATGGATGAAAACTTAAAGATCCAATATATAACACTAGAAAATAAATATGGTTCTGATGTTACATATGATATTTCATATAAAATAAATCCTGTGCTTGGAGTTTCAGAAGAAGTAGATACATCTCATATAGTTTCAAGGCTAACATCTGATGGCAAGGTGTTAGAATTTAAAAATCCGTATAGTATGTGTTTTTCAAAAGTATCAAATTATATTGGTGTACTTAATTGCAAAAATGATGATATAAAATATACTATAAATAAAGACGATTTTAATGTGGATGTTAGTGTACATGTAAAAGCAGCAGGTACTGTAAAATTTGCAATAGTTCTTGGCAGTTTAGAAAAATCATCAAATGTAAATGTGGATGATATTTTAACAAAATTTGATACCGAAGAAAAAATAGAAAAATCATATAAAGATACTATAAAGTATTGGAAAAACTTAGTAGTAAAAGACTTTAATACAGGAGATGATATGTTAGACACTATGGCAAATGGATGGTTACTTTATCAAACTGTGGTGTGTAGGCTTTATGCAAGAAGTGCTTTTTATCAAAGTGGAGGTGCACTTGGGTATCGCGATCAACTTCAAGATAGTTTAAGTCTTATTAGAACTTGGCCAGAGAGGACAAGAAAACAAATAGTTTTACATGCATCTAAACAATTTGAAAAAGGTGATGTACTTCATTGGTGGCATAATCATAATAATGCAGGGATTAGGACATACTTTAGTGATGATTATCTATGGTTGCCATATGTTTTGGAAGAATATGTAAACATAACTCATGATAATTCTATTTTAGATGAAATGGCACCATATTTGGAAAATAAAGATATGGGAAGTGTAAGAGAGCTATACGATGTTTTTAATAATATAGATGTTACAGATAGTGTATATGGGCATGCTAAGAAGGCGATTTTATATGGACTTTCTAGAATAAGTAAAAAAAATGGCTTACTTGATATAGGTGATGGGGATTGGAATGATGGTTTTTCAAATATTAGAGGCCAATCCGTATGGTTAACATTATTTATGATAAATATTTTAGATAGATTTATAAGTCTTGCTAAAATAAAAGAAGATGAGGAAATGATAGGTATTTGTCAAAAAAAGAGGCATTTATTAAAACAAGCTATAATAACTTATGCTTGGGAAGATAACCAATTTGTAAGAGCATTTTTTGAAAATGGTGATGTTCTTGGTAGTATGAAAAATGATGAATGTAAAATTGACCTTATATCTCAGTGTTGGGCAGTTATAGCCTTAAAAGATGATAAGGATATGAAACAAGAACTAGAACTAGCATTAAAGAGTGCAGATAAGTATTTAGTTGACAGACAAAATAAGATAGTAAAATTACTTTATCCGGCATTCGATAAGCCTAAAAATAATCCTGGATATATTAAGGCATATGTGCCTGGAATTAGAGAAAATGGCGGACAGTATACACATGCTTCTATTTGGCTTGCCAAAGCTTATTTTGAACTCAACAAAAAAGAAAAGGCAATGGAAATATTAAGTATTCTAAATCCTATTAATCATGCACTAACAAAAAAAGAGGCAGATAATTATATGGTAGAACCATATGTTATTGCAGCAGATGTTTATTCAAATCCAGAACATTTAGGTAGAGGTGGCTGGACATGGTATACTGGTTCTGCTTCTTGGATGTATAAAGTAGTAGAAGACTATTTAAGCAATAAATAAATATTTTAAAACAGTGTTAGATATAACACTGTTTTTTTGTGGTATAATTTACCAAAAATGGTTGAAAATTTCTAGTTTTGTGATATAATATAGTAGTTATAATTTAATGGAGGAATTTAAATGGAAGTAAAAATAGAAAAACAAGAAAAATCAAAAGTAATACTTGAATTTACTATGAAAAAGGAAGACTTTGTAAAAGAAATGGATAAAGCATTTGAAAAAAATCAAAAGTACTTTAAAGTACCTGGATTTAGAAATGGTAAAGTTCCAAGAAATGTCGTAGAAAAAGTTTATGGCGAGGGTGTTTTATATGAAACAGTTATCGAAAATAATGTAGATAATGAGTATATAAAAGCAATAACTGAAAATAAAATAGATGTAGTTTCAAGACCAGAACTTGATATTAAACAAATTGGTAGTGATAAAGATTTTATATATACAATAACTGTATATACAAAACCAGAAATAAAAGTTAAAAAATATAAAGGATTAGAGATAAAAAAAGTAGAAGCAAAAGTTACAGCTGCAGATGTAAATAAAGAAATAGATAAAGTAAGAGAAAAAAATGCAGTAGTAGAGGAAGTAAAAGATAGAGCTCTAAAATCAGGAGACATTTCAAACATTAATTTTGAAGGATTTGTTGATGGAGTAGCTTTTGAAGGCGGAAAAGCTGAAAACTTTGATTTAACAATTGGAAGCAATCAATTCATTCCTGGTTTTGAGGATCAACTAATAGGAATGAAAATAGGGGAAGAAAGAGAAATAAATGTAAAGTTCCCAGAAGAATATCATAGTAAAGAATTAGCAGGAAAAGACTCTATGTTTAAAGTAAAATTAAACTCTATAAAAGAAAAAATACTTGCTAAATTAGATGATGAATTTGCAAAAGATGTTTCTTCATTTGAAACATTAGATGAATATAAAAAAGATGTAAAGGCAAAACTTTTAGAATCTAAGAAAAAACAAGCAGAAGCTGAAAAAGAAACTGAAACAATAGCTAAGCTTGTAGACGAAGTTGAAGGAGACATTCCAGATGCTATGATTGAACATGAAATTGACCATATGATGGAACAATTTAATCAAAATCTAGCATACCAAGGTTTAGATATAGATAAATATTGCGAATACATGGGTTCTTCAAAAGAAAAATTCAGAGAAACACTAAAACCAAATGCTACTCGTGATGTTAAATTAAAATTAGCTCTTGAATTTATAAATAAAGAAGAAAAAGTTGGAGTTTCAGAAAAAGAAATAGATGAGAAAATAATTGAACTTTCTAAAATGTATGGCGATAAAGAAAATCAAGCAGATAACTTGCTTAAAAATGAAAATGCAAGAACATATATGAGAGAGCAATTAACACAAGAAAAAACTTTAAAAATCGTTACAGATTCTGTTATAGAAAAATAGTTTAAGTTTAAAATAATATAGAAGACTCTATATTATTTTAAATTTATATATTATATTTAGGAGGTATAAGTATGATAAATAATAGTTTAGTCCCAATGGTAATTGAACAAACAAGTAAAGGAGAAAGATCTTACGATATTTATTCAAGACTATTAAAAGAAAGAATAATATTTTTAAGCGATGAAGTAAATGATGTAACTGCATCACTTGTTATAGCACAACTTTTGTTTTTAGATGCGGAAGATCCAGGTAAAGATATATTCTTATATATAAACAGTCCTGGTGGTAGCGTTACAGCAGGTATGGGTATTTTTGATACAATGCAATATATAAAATCTGATGTGGCTACTATATGCGTAGGTATGGCCGCTTCAATGGGTGCATTTTTACTTGCGGCAGGAGCAAAAGGCAAAAGATTTGCACTTCCAAATTCTACAATAATGATACATCAACCACTTGGAGGAATGCAAGGTCAAGCAAGTGACATGAAAATTCATGCTGAATATATTTTAAAAGTTAAAGAAAAATTAAATAAAATTTTAAGCGAAAGAACAGGTAAAAGTTTTGAACAAGTAGAAAAAGATACAGATAGAGATAATTTCTTATCAGCAGATGAAGCAAAAGAATATGGATTAATTGATGATGTAATGACTAATATTTCAGAAATTTCTAAGGAGAAATAATTTATGGCACCAAAAAAAGGTAAAAAAAACAACTTAAAAGATTTTGATAATATAGAAGATTTAATATTTTGTTCTTTTTGTGGAAGACTTAAACATGAGGTAAACAAATTAATAGAAGGACCAGATGGAATATTTATTTGTGATGAATGCGTTGAAATTTGTCACAAAATAATGTCTGATGGGGATGATTTAAAAAAGAGTAATTTATCTGCAAATAGTAATTCAGAAAATATGTCGGAATTACAAAAAGAATTAATTGAATCCGATGAATTACCAGTGCCAGAGAAAATAAAACGTGTTCTTGATGAATATGTAATTGGTCAAGATGAAGCAAAAAAAGTTTTGTCTGTTGCGGTATATAATCACTATAAAAGAATTAACAATTTAGATAAAATTGATGATGTTGAGCTTCAAAAAAGTAATATCTTGCTTATTGGCCCTACCGGTTGTGGTAAGACATTACTTGCTCAGACACTTGCTAAAATATTACATGTACCATTTGCAATAGCAGATGCTACTACTCTTACAGAAGCAGGATATGTTGGAGAGGATGTAGAAAATATTTTATTAAGACTTATTCAAGCTGCTGACTTTGATATATCAAAGGCTGAAAAGGGAATAATATATATTGATGAAATAGACAAAATTTCTAGAAAATCTGAAAACCCATCTATCACACGTGATGTTAGTGGTGAGGGTGTACAACAAGCACTTTTAAAAATTATAGAAGGAACTGTTGCAAATGTTCCTCCACAAGGTGGTAGAAAACATCCACAACAAGAATTTATTAAAATTGACACTAGTAATATATTATTTATATGTGGTGGTGCTTTCGATGGACTAGACAAAATAATACAATCAAGAATGGAAAATAAGTCAATGGGATTTGGTGCAAAGGTAGAGAGTAAAAAAGATATTGATTTAGGCAAACTATATAAGAATGCTCAACCTCACGACATAATAAAATATGGCCTAATTCCTGAACTTGTAGGTAGACTTCCAGTGATAACTTCACTTTCTAACCTAAATCGTGAAGCTCTAATTGATATTTTAACAAAACCTAGAAATGCTTTGTTAAAACAATATACAAAATTATTTAAGCTAGATAATGTAAAGTTAGAGATTAAAGATGAGGCAATTAATAAAATTGTTGATTTAGCACTTGAAAGAAAAACTGGTGCTAGAGGACTTAGAGCTATAATGGAAGATGTAATGATGGATGCAATGTATGAAGTGCCATCTAATAAAAAAATATCAAAATGTGTTATAACAGCAGGAGTTGTAGATAAAAAAGTAAAACCAGCTTATGAGTTAAGAAAACAATAAAATATCAATGCAAAAGTAAGTAATAACTAATTCTTACTTTGCATTTTTTATTTACTTTTTTTGAATTTCATGCTATACTTTATTTGATTGGTATAAATAGGAGTAAAAATGACATTTTATGGTTTAAGAAATGAAAATAAATTGTTTAAGTCAAAACAAGGAGAAATATCAAACTTTACATATGAGGAGAAAAAATCAAAATTTATATGTTACATTTTTTCTATAAAAAGTAAAGAGGAAGCTGTAATAAGAGTTAATGAAATAAGAAAAACTAATTTTGGAGCTAGGCATGTAGTTTATTTATATAGAGTAAAAGCAAATGAAAATGAAGAGTTAAAATTTAGTGACGATGGTGAACCTCAGGGTACAGGTACTAAGTCAATTTTAGAAATGGTAAAAAAGGAATGTATCACTAATATATGTGTAGTAATTGTAAGATATTTTGGTGGAGTATTGCTTGGAACAGGCCCACTTACAAGAGCATATCTTAATTCATTTAAGGGGGCATACGATTTACTTAAAAAAGAAGAAATAATTGAGTATAAAACTGTTGCAATTATTATTAGTTATGATAGGTTAAGAGGCTTTGAACACAAGATAAATAACTATATAAAAACAAAAGATGTTATAGTATTAGATAAAATATATGGGGACTTTGTAAAATTAGAGTTAAATGTTTCCATAGATAAATTTGATCAAATAATGAAAGTATTGGAGGAATTTATATGAATGAAATCAAAATTAAGCTAAAAAAATTAAATAAAAATGCAAAAATTCCAACACATGGTTCTGAACAAGCAGCAGGATATGATTTGTATGCATGTCTTGAAAGCGATAAGCTAATAGTTCCACCTCATGGAACTGTTAAAGTTCCAACAGGCATTAGTATGGAATTACCACAAAATACTTTTGGAGCTATTTTTGCTAGAAGTGGTATTGCATTAAAGAAATATTTAAGACCAGCTAATTGTGTAGCAGTTATTGACTCTGATTATAGAGGGGAATATATTGTAATTTTGCACAATGATAGTAATACTCCACAGGAAATAGAAAACTTTGAGAGAATAGCCCAACTTGTAATAATGCCATATATTCCAATTAATTTTTGCGAAGTGGAAGAACTTTCTAAAACTGAGCGTGGTGAAAGTAGATTTGGATCTACTGGAAATAAATAGCCACTTTAAAAAAAGAACATTTTTTCACTTTTTTTCATAAGCCTATTGACAAACACTTGTTCTAATTGTATAATATAAGTATAAGAACGAATGTTTTAGAGGTGATTTTATGAAAAAATTATATAACAAAAAAAATATAAAAAAAAGTAAGCCAAAAGTTAGATATGTATTTATTCTACTTTTAATTATATCTATATTTGGAATTTTAAATGCAACAGTATTTGCAAAAGAAAATAATATTACTACTTTTTATACAGTAGAAGCTAATGATACATTGTGGGATATTGCTAAATATATTTGTAATAATTCAAATAAGAAAAATATAAATATTCAAAAAACTGTATGTGAGATAAAGAAAATAAATAATATGACATCTAGTAATATATACGAAGGTCAAGAAATAATGCTACCTATATATTAATATATATTTACACATAAAAATACTGACAATTATTTGTCAGTATTAATTTTATATATTATTTAAAGGATTATTATTTAGGGCGTCTTTTACTTCATCGTTGTCTATATGGGTATATATTTCAGTTGTTGATATACTTTCATGCCCTAAAATTTGCTGCAATGCTCTTATATCAACATTGCCATATTTGTGCATTAAAGTGGCAGCAGTATGTCTTAGCTTATGCGGAGAGTATTTTTTTTCATCTAGGCCAGCTAGGCAAATATATTTCTTTACCATAATTTCAACAGTTCTTCTGCCAATTCTAGTACCTCTCTCGCTTAAAAATAAAGCATCACGGTCCTTAATATTATTTAACTTAATGCGTTCACTTAGATAATCTTGATATGCAGTCATACAAGCATTATTTAGGTATACAAAACGCTCTTTATCTCCTTTGCCTATAACAGTTAATGTATTTGATCTAATATCTTTTATGTTTATATTTACAAGTTCTGATAATCTTAGACCACAATTAAGAAATAATGTTATTATACAAAAATCTCTTTTTTGAAATTTTCCTTCAATAGAGTGGAGGAGTGCTACACTTTCATCAAGGGTTAAGTATTTAGGTAATCTTTTTGGAAGCTTTGGAGTCTCAAGTTCTACCGTTGGATTTTTATCTAAAACTTTTTGTTTAAATGTCAAATAATTAAATAAAGCTTTAAGTGAAGAAACTTTTCTAGATCTGGTTGTTGCCTTGTCAGAACGCCCGTTCTGAAAGAAAAGTTAAATATTCATAAAGATCATTTAATTCAATTTGTTTAACAAAGTCTATATTAAGATCAGTAATTTGTGTATTTGTAATTAATTCATCATTTATATTTTTTGTTTTAACATTAATAGCTTTATATAGTTTTAAAAATTTAAAAGCATCTCTTAAATCATAATAATATTCATTAACGGTGCTTTTAGATCTATTTTTAATACTGATCATATATTGTAAGAATTCTTTTATAAATATTGGTACATCATCATACATATTAAAATCACTCCAAAAAACGAGGCTCTAAAATCGATTTTAAGGCATTTTTAATTTTAAGGTGGTATAGTTACATGTCATGAATTTAAATTGATATGAAATATTTTTAATTAATTTTAAAAATTCTAATGTATTATAAAATTATTAAATCTAAATACATAAAAAATTAGTTATGATTAAATATAATAAATTAATATTAATGTAAATATATTTCAAAACCTTAAAATAGATAATAGCTTTATACAAAGTATAATATCATATATATATAAATTAGTCAATAATTTCTCGCCCTATTTTCACAAAATTTATATTTTGCGAAATCACACATAATAATAAAAATGTGTTTTTACTACACTATATCGAATTTATATTTAAAAATAAGTTTAATATGTTTCTAATTTAAAATAAGTTTAATATAAGCTTAATTTAAAATTATATTACACTATTTTGTTTATTTTGTCAATAAAAAAATCAAAAAAATTAATTTTTCTATTATATTTTTTATTTTTGAAAAATTTTAAGTCTTTATTACATTCACATAAAAATCTTTTCTGACCAACAAAAAATATGTCGTTATTTAAATTGTATAATTCTTTGTTTGCTTTTGTAGATATTCTTCTATGCAACAATTTCAAGTCTTCAAAACATTCAATATAATTATTAAAATTAAAATAAAGTTCTAGCTCTCTCTTCTGCTCTATACTTGGATGATAATCTAATTTTAACATAGTATAATTTATACAATTTAAAATAAGTATTATATCTTTTTCGTATAAATAAAAATCCAATTTAATAACTCCTTTCTTTTTTATGTAAACATTATAGCATAAATTAAATTTTATGTCAATTAAATTGTGCTATATATAAGCCCAATATGGATAAATATACCATATTAGGCCAAAAATATTATAATTTAAAAATAAAATTCATGTCAAGGTTAAACTTTACGCTACGCGACCTTGACATTATTTTATTTTTATCGTAAAATCTAGTTTGGGAGTGAGAAAAATGAAAGTTTTAATTATAATTTTGATAATTATAATACTATTAAAATTGTTAAAAGACTATATGTATAAAAATAATAATAATATAGATAATTGTATAGATAATAAATTTAAAGGTAAAATAAAAAATTCACCACTAACAGAAAACGAAAAATATTTTTATAATAAGTTAAAAGAGATAACTGATAAATACAATCTTGTAATATTTCCTAAATTAAGATTAGCTGATATTTTTGAAACAAATAATATATCTGACTTTAATAGAATAAAAGCAAAACATATAGATTTTACAATTTGTAATAAAGATTTAAACTTTTTAATATTTATAGAATTAGATGATAAGACTCACGAGTATAAGAAAAATAAAATTAACGATGAAAAAAAGAATTTTATATTTGATAGTCTTAATACAAATTTAGTAAGAATTAAAAATAATAATTAAAATGAAAAATTAGTTGAAATATAAAAACAAATCAGCACTTTATTATAAAAGTGCTTATTTGTTTAAAAAATCTTCATAGTATTCCCCATCTTTCAAATTTTTGTAAATTCTTTCTCTCTTTTTTTTAAAAAATAATAATTTATTAATAAAGTTTTTAGCATTATATAATAATTTCTTAAATATAATAAATAGTTTATTTATATTAAATAAACCATCTTTTTTATTAATATCCACTTCCCATTTTTCAAATTCTTTTTTTTGAAGTTGTTTCCTAGAAAAAGAATTGTAAAATTTCCAAACCCTATAAACAAATTTAATCAACTTATAACTATATTACACTATATTACTTCTTTTGTCAACAAATTTTTTATTTTGAAAAAGATTAAAATATTTATTGTTTTCACCTATAAAAAATACTTCATCTTTTAAATCATATAGCTTTTTTTGCTTTTGTAGATATTATTCTATGCAACAATTACAAGTATTCAAAACATTCTTATTATACCAACATTATTTCAAAGTTCAAAATAAAAAAAGAGCACCTTATATTTCTATAAGGTGATCAATAAGAGGTTGATATATGAAAACTAAGGTTTTCCCTAGTTCGGCATGCTTTTTAATTTTCCCAAATTCCAACTTTATTTGTTTTAGCTGTCTTTTGAGCTTCTACAAGTTTTGAAAGTAGGCTTGTATTAGTTTTTTCGATTTTTACAATTGCAAGACCGTTTTTTAATAAAGTTTCATTATATGAAATATCATCATCTAAGTAAACATATCCATAAACTTGTCCGCCTTTAACTCTTAATTTATCAAAAGCTAATCTTACTTGCTTACCTTCTAAATTTTCTTTTATTGTTTCGTTAATATTTGCTGGTGATCTAGAATAATCTATACCTATAAGGTTTATTTCATAATATCTAGAGCCTAGAAATACTACTATTGAATTGTTATCAGTTACAGATTCTACTTTACAAGGATCAGTTTTTCCTAAAATATCTAGATTTTTTAGAGTAGCAGTTAGACCGCGTGATATCTCTATATCAATTTTATCTAGTCCTTCTTCTTGTTCTTGATCTATATTTTGTAAACTATCGTTTTCAATTGTAGTAATATTTTCTTCTACTTTATTTTCAGCAGATATTACTTCATTTGGTTTGGAGCTTTTCAAAGTAGAACAATATATGCATACTCCACTAACGATTAGAGCTACTGATAATACAGCAATCCCTATTTTAGGACCATATTGTCTAATATAGAAATCAGATTTACTATCATAATACATATTTTACCTCCACATGAACAACTCACAAATTTATTATAGCATTATTTTTATGTAAAGTCAATAGAAGAATGTAAAAAAATTAAAAAATGTTTACAAAATTATGTAAACATTTTCTATTATATATTAAATATCTGCATTATGCCAAACATTTTGAACATCTTCATTATCCTCAAGTTTGTCTAAGAAATTTTGAACCTTCTCCTCTTCCTCTTCGCTTAGCTCTTTTTTTAGATTTGCTATTTGTCTTACATCTGCCTCTACTAGACTAAGTCCTTTTGATTCTAAAACATCTTTTACGGCTGAGAAATTCTCAGGAGATGTAAATATTTCAAAATACTCGTCATCTGACACAAAGTCTTCTGCACCAGCATCTAACACTTCAAGCATTAAATCGTCTTCTGAAATGTTATCTGAACGCTCAATTAAAATATATCCTTTTTTATTGAACATATATGATACAGAACCTGTTTGCCCTAAATTTCCACCAGATTTACTAAAAATGCATCTTATATCTGCTGCTGCCCTATTTCTGTTATCTGTCATAGCTTCTACTATAACAGCAATACCACATGGTCCAAAACCTTCATATGTTATCTCCTCATAATTTGCTGTATTAGAATCCCCCAATGCTTTTTGAATACATCTATTAATATTATCATTTGGCATGTTGTTTGCTTTAGCTTTTGATATTACATCTTTTAATTTTGAATTAACATTTGGATCTCCACTGCCACCCATTTTAACTGCAACAGTTAACTCCTTTCCTATTTTTGTAAATATTGCACCTTTTTTTGCATCAGTTGCCTCTTTTTTTCTTTTTATATTTGCCCATTTACTATGTCCTGACATAAAAATCCTCCTTAAATAATTTTTAATATTATATCATAATTTATTATTTTTGTGTAGTATATTTAGTAAATTTAATTATTATTAATAAAAAAAGGAAGATATATTTATCTTCCTTAATTTTTTTCTGCTTTTTATTTCTCTAAAACATCGAGTTCCTCTTCATCCAGTTCAGGTATCTCATCAAGTGCTTTGTAGCATTTAATTTCCTGAATTATTCTTAAAACATTTGCTACTATTCCTGTGATGAGAAGTGCATAGGAAAGAATTTTAAAGCAGTTTTTCATTTTTTTTAGTTCTCCTTATACATTAGTATTTAGTTTTTTAACAAAACTATATTAACATTATAGCACTTTTTTTTAAAATGTCAAATTATGCAAATTAATAGAGAAATCTGTAAATTTTATAATTAGAAATCACATTATTAAAATATGTTCTTGTTTCTTTATAAGGGATGTTTGTATAGTCTTTATATGTAAAATTACTATCAATTATCCCCTCTTCTATCCATTTATCTACATTTCCAAGACCTGCGTTATATGCACATATTGCTAAGTAGTAATTTCCATTATAGCGTTTTATTAAATCACTAAAATATTTTGTACCAATAGTAATATTTATTCTTACATCATAAAGGTCTTCTTTATCTAAATTTTCTACCAAATTTAATTCATCATTTATTTCAAAAGCTGTTGAATATAGTATTTGCATAAGGCCATACGCCTCTTTTTTAGAAACAGCAAATGTACTAAAGTTACTCTCTGCCTTTATTATGCTAAGTATTAAATATGGATCAATTCCAAATGAACTACATGAGTTAATAGTTTCAATATAAGTATTCTTAAATATAAATTTCATAGAAAATAACTTTAACATATTAGTTAATAAAAGCATAACAATAATAATTATTATTAGTGTCTTTAATATTTTTTTTATTTTAACTACCTCCGTTACTTTGCTTCATACCAATTAGTACCAACATTTAAATCAACTGTTAAAGGGACTTTTAATTTTATTACATTTTCCATTTCCTCTTTTAATATTTTGCTTGCAATTTCTATTTCATCTTTTGGAGACTCAATAAGTAGTTCATCATGAACTTGCATTATAAGTTTTGATTTTAGATTGTTTTTTATTAATCTTTTATATATTCTATTCATTGCAAGCTTAATTATGTCTGCTGCACTTCCTTGTATTGGAGTGTTCATAGCTATTCTTTCTCCAAATTTAACTAAATTTTTGTTTTTGCTCTCTAATTCTTTTATATATCTTCTTCTTCCAAATATAGTTGTCACAAATCCTTGTTCTTTTGCTTTTATAACTATGTCATTCATAAACTTAGATATACCATTATATTTTTTTAAATAGTTATCAATATAGACTTTGGCTTCATTTGGCGTTGAAGAAATGTTTTTAGAAAGACCATATTGACTTATACCATAGACTATACCAAAATTTACTGCCTTAGCTTTTCTTCTTAGTTCAGGAGTTACACTATTTATTTCCACATTAAATACTTGTGAAGCCGTTGATGTATGAATATCTATATTGTTATTGAACGCATTAATCATCTTCTCATCATTTGAAATATCTGCAAGCATTCTAAGTTCTATTTGAGAATAATCTGCATCAAGTATTAAACTATTATTATTTGTCGCTGTAAAAAATGTCCTTATTTTCCCGCCAATTTCTTGCCTTATAGGGATGTTTTGTAAATTCGGTTCCACACTACTAAGTCTACCAGTTGAAGTTACAGTTTGCATAAATGTAGTATGAATTCTACTGTCATTTTCAATTTTTTCTTTTAGTGCATCTACAAAAGTAGATTTTAATTTACTTAGCGTTCTAAATTTTATTATATGAGATATTATCTCATGTTCTCCTTCTAAGCTTTCCAAAACTTCTTTATCAGTGGAATAACCAGTCTTTGTTTTTTTGGCACCTTTAAGATTTAATTTTTCAAATAAAATTATCCCTAACTGTTTAGGAGAATTTATATTAAATTGTTCACCTGCGAGCTCATATATTTTTAAAGTGATGTTTTCAAGTTCTTTTGTTATGAAAATGTCGAATTCTTCAATCTTTTTTGTGTCTACATGCATACCAATGTGTTCCATACTTGCAAGTGTTGTACAAAGTGGCATTTCTATATCATTAAATAACTTTAACATATCATTGTTTTCAAGTTGCAAAGTTATATCTTTTTTTGAATTATATAAGCATTTAATTATCATAGAAATATTTGAAATTTCTTTTTTGTATATGTTATTAAATTCATTATTGTTTTGTAACTCATCAAATAAATTTAACTGAACATTATTTGTGGAAATATTGGTATCTAAAATTATACCGTATAAATCATCTAAAATATATTCTAATTTATAATTTGATTTTGTACTTTCAAGTAAATAATATGCAATCATTATATCAAAGTCAAAGTTAGATATATTATCTACATAATTAAAGAAATATCTAATGTCTTGTTTTATGTTATAACCTATTTTGCTAGATTTTGACTCTACAAATAGTTTTATTATATCAGCATACAATGAACTATTTAAAGCTTTTATTTTTTCTAGATTCATAATAATAGATGTGTCTAATAAATTATCGTAAATACAAAGAATTTCACAATCAATTTCTAATGCTTTATTAAAGTATGAAAGACTAGGGTTATTGTACAGGTAAGACACATCTTCCCTATTTAATATATCTACTAAGTAATCAAATTTTTCTTTTATATTGCTTTCATCTATAATTAATGTATCTTTAACATTATCTATTTTTATATGTTTGTTTTCATCTTGCAATTTTTCATGGTCTATTGAATTTATATTACTAAAATCAAATTTAGCAATGAATTTTGAAAATTCTAGCTTTTTAAATATTTTGTATGTTTCATTAAGGTTAGGTGTAGCTAGTTTACACTTAGAATAGTCAATATCTATTGGCACATCCAAAACTATTGTTGCAAGTGTTTTTGACATATAAGCATTTTGCTTGTCTGTAATTAATTTATTTTTTACACTTGGAGTTATGTTAATAGAGGCATCATTTTGTAAAGCTAAATATAGTTCATCAATAGTTTTATAATTTTCTATTAGAAAATATGCAGTTTTTTCGCCTACACCTTTTACACCAGGAATATTATCTGATGAGTCTCCCATCAATGCTTTTACCTCAATTACTTGGTATGGTTCAATACCGTATGTAGCTTTTAAAAGCTCTGGTGTATATAAATTATATTCTGTTTTACTACCACCATTTTTAGGTAAAATTACAGTGGTATTTTCAGATATTAATTGAAATGAATCTCTGTCACCAGTTAATATATATGTGAATATGCCTTTTTCTTTATTTTTAGAGGCAACAGTACCAAGTACATCGTCTGCTTCATATCCCTCTATTTGTATTATACTTACATTTAGTGCTTTTAAAACATCTTTAATTACAGGAACTTGCTCCTTTAGTTCATCTGGCATAGGTTTTCTTTGTGCCTTGTATTTATCATACATTTCATGTCTAAATGTTGGTGCCTTTAAATCAAATGAAACAGCTACATAATCGGGTTTAAATTTTTCTTCAATCATCCAAAATATATTTAAAAATCCGTATATAGCATTAGTGTGAATACCTGCTATTTTGGATGTCATTTTAGCATTAACACCATAAAATGCTCTATTTAATATACTATTACCATCAACTATTAAAAATTTTTCCATATTAAAATATCTCCTAAAATATACTTTGTATTTTATCATATAAGTATATATATATCAAATAAAAATAAAGATGAATATAAAATTCATCTTTATTTAGTATTAAACTACTTTTTATTATTTATTTGAAAAAACAAGTATTATATCCAACGCCACCACTCACCATTTATTTCATCAATACACTTTACTATTACATATATTATTGCTACGCTTATAGTAATAAATATTGATCCAAGTATTACCAATAATATAAACGCTACAACAAAGAACGGTGGAACATACTCTGCACTTACCACACTTATTTTAACATCTTCTATGTGATATTCGGGTATGATTTTTAGTTCATTAACTAAATTAACTATTGATACATTATTATGAAAGTAAATAGTCAAAGGTCTGTCCTCTATTATCTCATCAGAATTTTTGAAATATACGGTAGCATGAATGGCAGCAGATGTTACATCTACATCATCTGCTACATTTGTTATAGTAGCAGTTCCAGTTACAAATTCATAATTGTAATCAAATATCGCATTATCTACGCTATGGCTGGGATTAATAACAATTAAGCAAATCATTAAAATAATAAGTATTGCCAATGCCAATAAAGCAAAAACACATCCTTTTACTCCCCGCTCTTTCATCGCTAAACTAGTTGCTTCTAAAAGTTTTCCCATAATTTTCTCCTTATAATTAATTAATATTTTATATATAAACTTGCATTAGCAAGAATGCTTTTATGTAAAATACACATTGATTATAACATATTATTGCACAAAAGTCAAGCAAAGGTAGGAGGCCTTGCTCATATGAATTTTTCAAATACTAAGTTTGCAACTTCCTCTCCTCTTTTAGTAAGTCTAAGATTTTGATAGTTTTGATCATATGTTAAAAGTCCTAAATTTATTAGTTCATCTATTTCGGTTTTAAATAAATCATCTACCTTTTTACCATATTTTTTATAGAATTTTAATGTATTAACCCCACTTTTTAGTCTCAAATTTAGCATAATATATTCTTTCATTAAATCTAGACTATCCATTTGTATAGATTCTTTTATGTAATTTTTATTTGTTAAAATGGCATCTATATATTTATTAATATCTGTGATATTAGAGTATCTAGTACCGTTAATAAAGCTAGAAGCGTTAAGACCAAAACCTAAATAGCTTTCTTGTCTCCAATATGTTAGATTATGTTTAGATTTGTAACCTAAAACAGAATAGTTGGATATTTCATATTTATTAAAACCACTGCTTTCTAGTTTTGCATTTATATATTCTCTCATTTTATACTCTTCATCTTCGTCACAAAGTGTTAAATATCCTTCATTTATTAGAAAATCAAGTTTTGTTCCTTTATGTACTTCTAAATTATATATAGATATATGTTTTATGTTATATTTGCTTTTTAGACTGACCACCTCATCTATTTCATTTTTTAGCATATCATATGACATATTGGGAAGTGGATACATTAGGTCACAAGATATATTATCAAATCCTACTTTGTTTAGTATTAACAGTGAATTTATAAAGTCATTATAATTGTGCTTTCTCCCAATTACTTTTAATACTTCATCATATATTGATTGTAATCCCAAACTTATACGATTAATTCCAATTTCTTTATATACTTGTGCTTTTTTATAGTTAAGTGAACAAGGATTTACTTCAATTGTTATTTCTTCTATTTTGTCTTTATCAGTTAGCATATAAATAGTATCTAATATTTGTTTTATATAGTTTTCATTAATATAACTTGGAGTTCCACCCCCAATATAAATTGTTTTTACCTTTTTTAGGCTGATTATCTCTGAATTTGATAGTATTTCTAGACAAAGTGCATCAATATATTTTTTTATCTTACTTTCGTTAATTTCTTGATATGATATAAAATCGCAATAATGACATTTAGACATGCAAAAAGGTATATGAATATAAATAGCTAATTCTTCTTCCATAAACTTCTCCTTAAATTATTGGTATTATATCATAAAATTTGAATAAAATATACTAATATTTTTTTGGAGGTAGATTTTATGATATTTAAAGGTTCAGGTGTAGCGCTTGTTACACCGTTTAATAAAGATTTTTCGATTAATTTTGAAAAATTAGAAGAGTTATTAAAATTTCATATTAAAAATAAAACAGATGCAATTATAATTTTAGGTACAACAGGAGAATCTGCTACTCTTACAGATGAAGAGAAATTTAAAATTATAGATTTTTCTATAAATATAACTAAAGGAAAAATTCCATTAATTGTTGGCACTGGATCAAATGACACAGCTCCTGCGATTAAAATATCAAAGTATGCAGCTTCAAAAAATGTAGATGGTGTTTTAATTGTAACGCCTTATTACAATAAAACTTCTCAAGACGGTTTATATCTCCATTATGAAAAAATAGCAAAAAGTATTCCTGATACTCCTATAATATTATATAATGTTCCATCCCGTACAGGAGTAGATATTAATGTTGAAACAATAGAAAAACTAGCACTAATAAAAAACATTGTAGGCATTAAAGAGGCAAGTCAGGATTTATCTAAAATTGCTAAATTGCAAAGTCTTAGCATTGAGGGATTTTCACTATATTCAGGAAATGATGATTTAACCCTTCCATTGTTAAGTATTGGTGCAGATGGTGTAATATCGGTATTTGCTAATATAAAGCCGGCACTTATGCATGAAATATGTAGTCTATATTTTGAAGGAAAGATAGATGAAGCAAAAATATTATATTATAAAAATCTTAGACTAATGCAAAATCTATTTTTGGATGTAAATCCAATACCTATTAAAGAGGCACTAAATTATTTAGGTTTTGGTGTTGGTCCTTTAAGACTACCACTATGCCAGATGAGTAAATTAAAAAGGGAAAAACTTTTTGAAATAATTGACAATACATAAAAATGCTAGCTAGTACCAAAATACTAGCTAGTTATTTTAATTTTAAAAAACATTTCCTATGTGAACTTCTTGTTTTTCTACTATATGATATATTTTTCTTTCAACCTCACATAAAGAAAGGTATGCCTCTTCTTCGTCTTCTTTTTGTAAGTATAATTTATATTCTAAAATTGATTTATCCATATCTTCTATCTCATCATGATCCACATATATTGACCATATTTGCTTTAAATTTTTCCATGTAGATTCAAGGGCGTCAAAGTGAGATTTGGCAAGATCAATATTATTACTATTTAATGCTTGCCTAGAATAATCTACATCTGATAATAAATATCTTGAAGTTTTTTGTAGGTAACATATTTCAAAAAAACCAGCCCATATAATTAGTGCGACAGCTATTATTAAAATTATCCATTGTTTCATTACTTTGTCACCTCACCCTTTAGTTGATAGATAAACTCATTATTTTCATCAATTGTACCAATAAGTATATCTTCTGCTTTCAATTTTTTTTCTTTAAGTATTTTTTCTAACTCATCTTTACTAATCCCTAAGAAGTTTAAATGTACATCTGATATACTTCCATCTTCTATTACATTTAGTGGCATTCTATCCATTCCATCTGAAAATTTGATGACACTTAAATTTCCGTTTGTTTCTACCACGCCGTATTTTACATCTTGTATTTTAAATACATCTCTATCACGTAAAAGTGTCATTATATCTGCTAGAGTGTATTGATGCTTTTTAAACTCCTCCTCTACTATTTTTCCATCTCTTATAATAACAGACATTGTACCACATACTACATCTTCAATTTTATTTGAAGAGTGTGTTATAAGTGAAAATATAATATACATTATTAAAAGTGCAATTATTGGTATTATACCATCAAAAATAGAAATTCCTCTAGAAGACATTGGTGCAGATGAAAGGTCAGCGATAACAACGATTATGGCAAGTTCAAATGGTTGAACCTTAGAAAGCTCTTTTTTCCCCATAAGTCTAATTACAATGAATACAACTGCATATAAAATTAATGCTCTAAATAATACTATAAACATTTTTAAATCACCTTGTAAGTATTTTTTGCATAAACTTTAAAATATATACCAAAATAATATTAACAAATTATTTTGGAGGTATTTATGGAAGAAATGTTAAAATATAAAAGATCAAGTAATGCACTAAGAATAACACAAATGATTATAAGACTTATATCTTCTATTTCAATATTTGCAATAACTGTATTTTTTACTCCTAATTTTCAAATTGCCTCTTTTCCAATACTAATTATTTCTAGTATAGTAATAATTTTACTAGATTATATAATGTCAATACTTACCGGTATACACGACATACCAATTGGAAGAGGATTTGTAGGTTTTATATCAGCTGCAATTATTATATATATAACTCAGTTTTTTGTTGACGGCTATTATATATCTATAACTTCTAGTTTAATAGCGGCTGCAATGTATGGTATAATAGACTTTATTTTACCAAATAAAGAATAAAAAATGGGGAAAGCATTTATTCCCCATTATATTTTTATAAAATTACTCTTCTAATACTTTTTATATTTGCACTATTTATTTCATCCTCATCAATGTTTCTGATAGTTCTTACAAGTTTTGAAATACAATCGATGTTATCTGTTACAATATCATATATATACCCATATTCATCCTTTAATTTGTAATTTTTATTGATACATGGTCTTGAGCACTTATCTAACTTTTTATCTCTTAGAAAACTACAAAGAACGCAATATCTAGAAGTCATAACAGTGACTTTGTCACATAATATATCAACTGGTATGATATTTGAAATATTAATTATATCATTACTATTAATTTCAACAGATGGTGTTAATTCACTAAAACCTAATGATTTTATGAAGTTTGCACAATAAGAATTAGTAATATTTAAAGTATGGTCTGCAATAAGTGAAATATCATATTTATCTTTGTATGAATTTATCAATTCAATATACGAATAACTCCCAAGCAAGAATCCACTAATTTTGCATTTTAAAATTTCTTCAATATTTTCTCTTATGAATTTATCTTGTTTTTCAAACACAACATTAGGTATATATAAATATACTTTAGAATCAAAATATTTAGATACTATATTTTTTAATTTGTTAATATCATTATATATATCTGTTATACTTATATAAATTCTATCGATGTGGTCTTTATTAAATGAATCTTTGTATACTTTTTTGTAGTCAATCTTTTGATTATATTTATATATAAATAGTGAATCATTTAAATTAGTAAGTTTAGTTTTATCAAATTCTTCGTAATTTAGTTTTAATGCTTTTTTTATATCTATATTTTTGATATTTCTTTTTATTAAAAAACAATTTTCTAATTTTTTGTCTAGATTTCTTCGAAGTTCATTTAAGATAGACACTGGAATATATATATTTTCATCTATGTCATAAAAGTTAATATTAAATTTAAATAATAATTCTTTATTTTTTGAAAGATTTGATTTTATATCATCAATTGATATACATTTATTTATTGATTTTTCAATCTTGTAGGGTACTTTTATTTCATACCTATTTTTATTTAAATAAAATCTATATATAGGCGATTCATTTAATTTTAGTATAATATCTAAATTTATTACTCTTTTTTTATAATTATCATTGTTATTAATATTTGAATTTATACTATCATTTAATTTATATGATGAAGTTTTATAGATTTCATCTCCAACACTAACCTTTTTTTTGATATCTCCTATAAAAGCATAGTTATCTTTTAAAATTCCTTCATTTTTTATATTGTGAAATTCATCTTTTATACAAGTTACTATTGTAGATACTACTACACCATCATTTCCATATATTTCTATACCATCATGAAGTGCTATATCTTCTTTTAGCTTAACTTTTATAAATTTTTTATTTTGTAAGATAACTTTTCCAAGAAAAAGTCCCATGTTTTTTGGAGATTTTATAGTAATCGAGTCTTCCTTTTTTACACCATCTAAATAATTTGTTGACATTGCTCCCCTATTAAAAATCTGCATAAGATTTTTAGCATCATAGTCGCTAATATTTAATGAGTTATTATTAATATACTTTTTGTATATAGAAGTAGTAAGATATACATATTGTTCTGATTTATTTCTACCTTCTATTTTTATTGAAGTAACCCCAATATCATTTAATCTTTTTATATATTTAATTCCAATAGTGTCTTTTTTACTAAGTAAATATGCTTTAGATATGATTTCTTTATTTTTCTCATCAAGTAAAGTATAACGCATTCTGCATGGTTGAGCACATCTTCCTCTATTAGCACTTCTTTTACCTATAAGAGCTGACATTAAGCATTGGCCAGAAAAACAAACACATAGAGCCCCATGAACGAATACTTCAATCTCTATATCTGTATTTTTAGTTATATGCTCTATTTCATCAATACTAAGTTCGCGGGCAAGCACCACTCTTTTAAAACCTAAACTTTTCAAAAACTCAACTTGTTCAAGACAATATACGCTCATTTGAGTACTTGCATGAAGTGCTAAATCAGGTATTAATTCATGTATTTTCATGGCAAGTCCTATATCTTGAACAATTACCGCATCCAGTCCTGCACTATATAATTCTAAAACCAAATTTAAGGCATCAGAAAATTCATCATCAAATAATAAAGTGTTAAGAGTTAAATAAACCTTTACATTTAAAATATGGGCTTTTAATATGCAATTTTTATATTCTTCTACATTAAAATTTTCAGCCATAATTCTTGCATTAAAATTTTCGCATCCCATATATATTGCATCTGCCCCTGCCTTTATTGCAGCTTCAAAGCTTTTAATACTACCTGCTGGTGATAGCAGTTCTATTTTTTTATTCATAAAATCTCCTTTAATACTATTAATTTTAGCATAAATTTTACATAAAAACAATTAAAACATTGATTTTTTACTATTTTTATTATATAATAAAACAAAATATTTTTGTGGAGGTAGGACTAATGTTTAACTTTAAAGAAGATCCTGTTATTTGCAGCGAGGCAGTAACAAAATATTTTCCAAGAGATTTTTTGGAAAAAACTAGGTACATTATAGAAAAAACAGACAAAGATATTATATCTAATTATGCAAATTGTAATATTAAATGCATTTCGGCAACTAAATTTAGGGATATCGGTTGCAAAACACATCAAATATGTTTTGTTATAAATAACTACGATATAAATAAAGCAGTAAAACTTTATTTTTATTACGGTGATGATTATACTGTAAAAATTAAATTAGAAGAGAGTGAGTTTAATATAATGAAAATGACTTTTGTGCAACTTGAGGAGGCTACAAACATATTTATATCAATTTTAAATGTGTTATTATTTAATAGCTAAAAAGATAGAGCGAAAACTATAATAAGTTTTCGCTTTACTTTTTTACTGCAATTTATTTTTTTGCCTAATTACTTCGTAAACAGAAATTGCTGTACTAACAGATGCATTTAGAGAATTTATTTTTCCTGTCATTGGAATTTTTAGCATAACATCACAGTTATCTTTAACAAGTCTAGATATACCTTCTCCCTCATTGCCTATTACAAGACCAATTGCACCTTCTAATTTTTCATCATAAATGTTAGTTACACCCTCCATATCAAGACCATATATCCAAAGTCCATTTTCTTTAAGGTATTTTATGGTTTCTGTAATATTTGTAACACGAGCTACCCTAACATAAGAGCAAGCTCCAACAGCTACCTTTTCTACTGTGTCTGTAATCTGACACGCATTCCTTTTTTGTATTATTATTCCATGTACCCCCATACATTCTGCTGTTCTAATTATTGCACCTAAATTATGAGGATCTTCTATTTTATCAAGAATTATTACAAATGGTGGCTCATTTTTTGATTTAGCATATTCTAATATGTCATCTACTTCGAAATAATTATATTCGGTAACTGATGCAACAATCCCTTGTGAATTTTTTAGTTTTTGTCCTTCTTGCGTTATCATTTGATCTAGTTTTCTTTTGTCAGCCTCAACTGTTATAATCTTTTTTTCTCTTGCTATTTTTATTAAGGAAAATATTTCTAAATTTCCTTTTTGAAAATATATCTTATTTATTGTTTTATTAGAATTTATTGCCTCTTCAACTGGATTTATTCCATAAATTAAACTCATTTTAAAAAATCTCCTTTATTATAAATATAAATGGAATGGAAAAGTTCCACTCCATTTTTCTTTAGCTTTTCTAGTTCTATTATACAAAATTTAATTAATTATGTCAATAAATTCTATTCATCAATTTTTAAAACCGTCATAAACGCATCTTGTGGCAATTCAACTGTTCCAATTTTTCTCATTTTCTTTTTTCCTTCTTTTTGTTTTTCAAGTAGTTTTTTCTTACGAGTTATGTCCCCACCGTAACATTTTGCTAAAACATCTTTTCTCATAGCTTTTACTGTCTCACGAGCTACTACTTTTCCACCAATAGAAGCTTGTATTGGAACTTCAAATAGTTGACGTGGTATAATTTCTTTTAGCTTTTCTGCTATTTTTCTTCCGCGAGTTTCAGCATTTTGTCTATTTACTATAAATGAAAGTGCATCTACTACTTCTCCATTTAGCAAAATGTCTAGTTTAGAAAGATTTGATTTTTGGTATCTAGTTACTTCATATTCAAAAGAAGCATAACCTTTTGTACGAGATTTTAGGCTATTGAAAAAGTCATATATAATTTCATTAAGTGGCATATCATATTCAAGTTCAACCCTATTTGCATCAATATAGTGCATATTTATATAATTTCCTCTTCTTTGCTCGCAAAGTTCAAATATATTTCCTACATATTCTTTTGGTGTCATAATTTTGGTTCTTGCAATTGGTTCTTCCATATAACTTATATCTGACGGATCTGGAAGTTCTGATGGATTGTAAAGTTCTAATATTTCACCATCTTTTTTGTAGACTTTATATATAACTGATGGAGCAGTAGTAATTAAATTTAAGTCGTATTCTCTTTCTAGTCTTTCCTCTATTATTTCCATGTGTAATAGACCTAAAAATCCACATCTAAATCCATGCCCAAGTGCTGATGAAGTTTCAAGTTCAAAGCTAAGCGAAGCATCATTTAGCTTTAATTTCTCAAGTGCCTCTTTTAATTCTTCATATTCTGTTCCATCAGCTGGAAATATACCAGCGTATACCATAGACTTTACTTCTCTATATCCTGGTAGTGCCTCTTTTGTTTGATTATTTTTTAGTGTTAGAGTGTCACCTACTCTTATATCTGACACATTTTTTATACTTGCACAAATATAGCCAACTTCACCAGAAGTCAAATTGTCTGCTTCAATATATCCACCAGGCTTAAAATATCCAAGTTCAACCACTTCATATTCTTTACCATTTGACATAGTAATAAATGTATCACCTTTTTTGATTTTTCCATCAAATATTCTAACAAAAGCTAATGCACCTTTGTAATTATCGTATATAGAATCGAAAATCAATGCTTTAAGTGGTAAATTAATATCACCTTTTGGTGCTGGAACTTTATTTACTATTTCTTCTAAAACTTCCTCCATATTTAGACCTGTTTTGGCAGATACGCAAGGTGAATTCATTGCTTCAATTCCGATAATATCTTCTATTTCTTTTTTTACTTCATCTGGTCTTGCACTAGGCAAATCTATTTTATTTATTATTGGCAAAATCTCTAAATTATTTTCAAGTGCCAAATAAACATTGGCAAGCGTTTGAGCTTCAACGCCTTGAGCAGCATCAACTACAAGCAAAGCCCCCTCACATGCAGCAAGACTACGAGATACTTCGTAACTAAAATCCACATGTCCGGGAGTATCAATTAAATTTAAGATATATTGCTCCCCATCGTGAGCTAAATATTTCATTCTTACAGCTTGTGACTTTATAGTAATTCCTCTTTCTCTTTCTATGTCCATATTATCAAGTAACTGGTCTTTTGTTTGTCTTTTATCTATTGCACCAGTAAGCTCAAGTAATCTATCTGCAACAGTAGATTTACCATGATCAATATGAGCTATTATACTAAAATTACGTATTTTTTCTTTGTCGACCATAATATTTTCCTTTCAGTTATAATTATAATAATAATTATATCAATTTTTTGTTTAAGTATCAAGGAAAAAAGAAAACAACATACAAAAAAATGTATGTTGTATAATATTTAAATTTTTACGATAAATTCACCATTATTATTTTTAACTAAATATGCTTCTTTTTTTAGTGTTATAAATGGTCTAAAAGCAACTCTAGCATTTATTTTTTCAGTTATGTTCATATATCCGTTATTAGCAACAAATACAAGTGATTTAGAATTTTTATAAGATGTAGATGTCCAAAATCCTAAAAAATAATCACTCTTTATTCCATCCGGTTCTTTTCTTAGTTTTTTGTAAGGACTCATAAACTGACTAACACTAGGTGCTCCTAAAGCATCATATACACAATTACACATAAACTGTTGCCAGCTCATTTTACTTTGTATGAAATCAAGCAAAGCTTGATAGTCAAAAAAATCTACATACCGTGGTACATCCACATAGTCTTTTGAAATGAGATATATGTTTCTACTGTCAGCATCAAAAATTATAAATCTTTGAGGTATATTTTCTAATATTACCTCACACCCGAAATATTTTTTAAGACCCAGTTTTACAACTCTTGCGTTAATTTTGCACATAATATGATATTCCTTTCATTTTTTACTAGCTATAAAATTTTTTAAGCTATAAATGTAATAATTAATTTAATTATAGCATATTTTATATTAAATATCAATAATTCCCTCATATGAAGTAGTTGCACTACCTGTCATATATGCTATATCATCTAATATTTCAATTTCTAGACAGCCATATTTTAATTTAACCTTACCTTTATTTTTTACAAACCCTTTTTTATATGCTAAAAAATAAGATGCTGTACTTCCAGTACCACAGGCATAAGTGATACCAGTTCCTCTTTCATATACCGACATTTCAATTAGAGAGTTATCTATTATTCTTATAAATTCTACATTTATTCCATCTTTGAAGGCTGGACTTGTAGAAATATCTTTACCGAATTTTAATATCTCATCTTCTGGTTTATTATAAGTAAAAAATACCAAGTGAGGATTTCCCACATTTACTATATATCCTTCATATTTTTTACCATCTAATATAGTGTTAAATGCATCTTTTATGTCTACTTTGCCCATTTTTATTTTAACATTTGATACTTTATTATTATCTACAAAAACTTCTGCATCCTTAATCCCGCTTAATGTTTCTATCTTTATTAAGTTAGTGTTAACTAATTTATTATCATATAAATATTTTGCTACACATCTTATACCGTTTCCACACATTTTTGCCTCACTACCGTCTAAATTAAATATACGCATTTTATAATCTGCTATATTACTTTTTGAAATGACAATTATTCCATCTCCTCCAATAAATAAATTTCTATTGCTAAGTTTTACAGATAATTCATTTAAATTTTTTAGCTTTTCTTTTTCATCATATATAAATATGTAATCATTGCCAAGACCATGCATTTTAGTAAATTTTAACATAGAAATCACCCCGTAATTGATTTTAATAAATTTATTGTGACTTCTATATTATATTTTTTTAAAATATATTGGTGACAAAAAAAGAACCACTATATAGTGGTTCTATCATATATACGTGCTAACCAATTTTCAGGTGTTTCATTTTGATATGTTCTTTTTAATGCGTATATATGTGAATTAAGTTTACTTGAATACGACTTAAAATAACTTTTTGTAACCTCACTTAATTTAACAAATTCAGGACATAAATCGAGTTCATCTATTATGTCGCTTGCTGTAACCTTGTCATTTAAGATGTCTTGCAAATAGTTTTTAAGTTGTTCTTTACAAAAAAATAAAGATATAGGATCTGGCGTATAATAATAGTTACAAAATAAAAATTGTACAAACACAGCTTCTGCAACATTATTATAGTAATAGATACTAATTTTGTCATCTATTTTAAGTTTTAGATTAAAATTAGAATAGACATTTAGTATATCTTTTGGCTCAAAGATTGACAAAAATTCACTTTCTACCTCTATATCATCTATTGCTTTAATAAGAGATATAAAGTCGTTTGGAAAAGTACCAAGACGCATTGTATGCTGCATGAGAGTCCTTTCAGGCAGTTTTGCTTGTGGAGTTATTAAACTATATTCCTCATATTTTTCATAAGAGATTCTTTGATTAATCTTATAGAAAAATTTATTTGCTTTTTCTAACTGGCCTATAAGATATGTAAAATCAAAAACTCCTATTTTTTCAGATTCTAAAAGTACGCTTTTAATTCTCCTCTCATTTTTTATTATAAACTTTTCCATATACTTTTGAGCTGAATAAAAGTCACTAGTTTTAGGAAAACATACTTTTTTTAGTATTTGACTTGAACTGCAAGTCGATGAAATAAAAAATCCAAATTCATACAAGGCATTAAGACAAAAAGCCTTTTCGTGTGAAGGTGGAATCAATACTTCTTCCTTTAAAACATAATCCTTCATATAGCCATAAACAACATCAAAAATGTTATTTAAAATTGTATTTACTTGGTCTTTTGATATATAACCTTTTGATACAGCTTCATTTAATAATTCCTCTACATACGAAGAATCATTAAATTTTGTACTAATTTCTATTTCCTGTAAAGCAATATTATTCATAGTGCTTACTCCTTCCATTTTAATATAAATGAATGATAAACTTTTTTTACATAATTATTATATCACTTTTAAAACATTATGTCAATTTTTCGTTTGATTAATTATTTATATTAAAGAAAAGTTTATATATAATTTGACTTTCTCAAAATTAGGTGCTATAATACTTTTATAGGAAATATAAAAATCATATTTCATAATTGAAAGGAGAGTTTTTTATGTTTGATATAATATTACGGGAAAGTCAAAACTACTCTGTTTTAACCCTTGAAGAAGAAAAATGCTTATTAAATGTTATTCCTTACGAACTTTCACAAGAGGAAATCGGAGATTTTTGTGAAGCGGTTGAGTCTTTAAAAGATTCTATTACATCTACTGAGTTAAACCAAAATTTGAAAATTGGAGATGTTATATCTAAAGTAGGATTTTTCGTAAGCAAAGGAATACCCTTTGAAATGGTAGTGGATTTTATGACATCAAAAGAGGCAACTTCTATCTTTTGTGAGGAAAATGAGTTTGATGCTTATTTAGCTTATAAGGGATTAGAAGGTGCAGAAGGGCATCTTTCTACTGATGAAGACCCCATAGACAGCAAGTATGACTCGGAAATCGCCTTATGTAATTATACGAAAAGAAATTCCAAAAAAACAGCTTAATTTTCATATAAGGCTCTACTAATTTAGTAGGGCTTTATTTTTTTTTTTAATGTGTTATAATATAATTGTGAGGTTAAAAATGTTAAATATAGGAGATATAGTAAAATTAAAGGATTCAAATTTAACAGGTGTTATAGTTTCTACTTCTTGCCTATGTGTTACAGTGAAAGTAGGTGGCGTAAAAGTAAGTACATCAAAGGATAATGTTATAAAACAAAACGGTACTTATAAAGCTAATATGCCTAAAACTAGTATAAGTTTTACTTTAAACAAAAGTTCTAATTTTGATACTGAATTAATGCTAAGACATCAAACTAAAGATGAGGCATTAGATAATCTTGATAAATTTATATATCAAGCACTTGTAAATAAAGTAAGCATAATAAAAATAGTACATGGAAAACATGGTGGAATTTTAAGAAATGCTGTCCACGAGTATTTAAAAGAATCAAAATATGTTTCATCATTTCGCCTCGGATATCCACATGAAGGTAGTTATGGAGTTACTATTGCATATCTTATAATATAAAAACAGCTTAAAATAAAGTTTATCTTAATTTTAAGCTGTTCTCTTTTATAATTTTTTTAACATTTCTTCTAGTGCAATAGATAATTGGTCTGGACAAGAAGTTATTCTAAATCCGCAAGGAGTACCTTTTAGAGCTTTTATTACATCTTCTGCTTTCATACCCTTTACTAGTTTTGATATACCAGCAGTATTTCCAGCACATCCTCCGATAACTTTTACATCATTTATTACATGTGTTTTATCATCCATATCTATTTGCATTTGTCTTGAACATACTCCTTCTGGAATGTATGTGTATTTCATATCTATCTCCCCTTTATTATATATTATGCTTTATTTTTAGAACATAATACATCGTTTATTTTATGAGATACCATATTTTTTACTGCTTCTCTTGCTTTGCTAAGATAAGTTCTTGGGTCGAATACTTCTGGATTTTCAAAGAAGCATTCCCTAATATTTGCTGTAAGAGCAAGTCTTATATCAGAATCAATGTTTATTTTACATACTGCCATTTGTCCAGCCTTTTTTAATAGTTCTTCTGGAACGCCTTTTGCACCAGGGATATTACCACCATACTTATTGCACTTTTCAACAAATTCTTGTGGTACAGAAGAAGCACCATGAAGCACTATTGGGAAGCCAGGTAACCTATTTGATATCTCTTCTAATATGTCATATCTAAGTCTTGGTTCACCTTTAAACTTGTATGCACCATGGCTTGTTCCAATTGCAATAGCAAGACTATCACATCCTGTTCTTTTTACAAATTCTACTGCTTCATCTGGATTTGTATACATAGCATCATCGCTTGATACATTAACATCATCTTCAATTCCAGCCAATTTTCCAATTTCTGCTTCAACTGTAACACCATGTGCATGTGCATATTCCACTACTTTTTTCGTTAAACTAACATTTTCTTCAAATGGATATTTAGATCCATCAATCATAACAGAAGTAAATCCATTATCAATACAATCCTTACAAATTTCAAAGTCTGCACCATGGTCTAGATGAAGAGCAACTGGAATATCAATTCCTTTTTGTTTGTTTACCTCAAGGGCAGCCTCTACTAATTTTTTTAAATAAATTGGATTTGCATATTTTCTAGCACCAGCAGAAACTTGCAAAATAACTGGTGAATTATTTTCTGCTGCTGCCTCCATAATTCCTTGAATAATTTCCATATTATTTACATTAAATGCACCTACTGCATACCCACCTTCATATGCTTTTTTTAACATTTCTTTTGTTGTAACAAGTCCCATATATATATACCTCCTAAAATTCAAACTTATTATCTACATCTTTCATTATTATTTCTTATCCTTTGAGCTTCTTTTGCATACTTATCTCTTTTTGAATATAGTGCATCTGCTACATCTTTTGCAAACACCTCATCTTCAGTATAAACCGCTCCTATACCCATAGAGTTATTTCTTTCTTCTTCAATCTCTTTTCGTTTAATTCTTTCTACTTCAAGTTTCGCATTTTCAAAAATTTGCATATCATCATCAGAAACATCATAAATATCACTCGCTGTGGCAAGCATTGCTCCAGCTGCAGATATTGATTGAATAGCATCTTCGTATCTTTGTTCACTCATCGCTTCGTCAAATTTTTCTATTGCCTCTTCGACTTTTGAAATATTATCAGCGATCATATCATCATGAATAACACTACTTGCATCAGACATATTTTTATTTTTGTTGTAATCTTGCTTTTTATTAAATGATTCGACTTTTTGCCCATATATTCTTGATGAATATTTATTATCTAAATCAAGACCTAATTTTCTTCTCATTTCTTCGTTTTTTTCTTGTTCAACATTTTCAGCATGAATCAATCCAATACTTGGACTAAGCATTGTTAGTTCTAATTTCTTTGAAGCGTATTCTTTTTTTAGCAATTCTAGTTGTTTAGTTGAGCCGAAATTATTATCTTCATTATTTGAAATTTGCACCATTTTTTCTTCTATATTTTCAAGTTCTTGATTTAACTGTTCTATTCTTTTTATTTGCTTTTCACGCACACTATTTGTTATTGAATCGTTTTTTGCTTTTCTGTACTCCATATTTTGCAAAGTTTCTTTAATCTCTTCATCAAAACCTATTGGCATACCATGATTATTTGTTCTATACCACAAGTCGAGCTTTCTCATATATAATTGATACATTAATATTTTATTATCATATTTTGTACCATTAACAATAGAACCAGTTCTAATTTGTCCATCACTTGATTCTTGCAATCTTAAAACTAATTTATAGTATTCTTTTGCCGTGTTCATATAAACTGCTTTTATCATTTCACTTCTTAGAGCTAAACTGTCTTTTGTTTCATTGTCATCCTCATTTTTTAATTCCTCTTCTAACTTTAAAGGATCTTTTATGTCTTTTGTTTTCTCTTTTATTTCTTGTTTTCTTTCTTCTTCTAGTTCTTCTTTTGTTTTACCACTAAGACTCTTTGACATATCATCTAATACTTGTGGCTTTATTTGTCTTTTTAATTCTTTTAGAAAAGATTTCTTGTCGTATGTAGCAAGCATAATTTCATCTGCTTCATCTTTTGTATAATCTACTTTTATATTGCCACTATCTTTAATATTATTAGCATCAATATCAAATATATCCTTATTTAGTAACTCTTCAAGTCTTGCTTCATCTTCTCTTTTAGATTTGTTAAAATAATCTGTTATAAATCCCATATAACACCTCCTAAATTATATAAACTTCTTGCAAAAACTTGGCCTATGAATGTCTGTAAGACCATATTTTTTAATTGCTTCAATATGCATTTTAGTTCCATATCCTTTATGTTTTTTAAAACCATACATAGGATATTTTTCATCATATGCTATAAGTAGTCTATCCCTTGTAACCTTAGCAATAATTGAGGCACAAGCAATAGAAAGTGAGGTACTATCCCCTTTTACTATTGTTTTTTGTGGGAATAGAATTTGTAAAACACTTTGATTTCCATCTATTAATACATAATCGGGGTTAATTTTTAAATTTTTTACAGCGTCTGCCATGGCAAGTTTTGTAGCATTTAATATATTTACTTTTTCTATAATATCAACATCTGATATACCAATTCCAATAGCAAGTGCATTTTTTACAATCTTATCGTATAATTCTTCTCTTTTCTTTTCTGAAAGTTTTTTTGAGTCATTTACACCTTCAATTAATACACCATCTTTTAAAATAACTGCTGCTGCAACAACTGGTCCACATAGAGGTCCTCGCCCAGCTTCATCAATTCCACAAATAAGTTTGTATCCTTCACTTTTTAGAGAATTTTCAATTTCTAACATTTTAGTTAATCTTTGTTCTTCTTTTTTTTCCATATGTATTCCTCTTATTATAAATCAAGACAATCTTTATATACTTCATTTTTAGTAATTTTTTTATCCTTTGCCACTTGTTTTATGGCATCTTTTTTATCCATACCATTTTTTATATATTCCTTTACAAGTTCGACATTAGATTCTGCACTAATTATATTTGCCTTTTCTTCCTCAAGGCTTTTAATATCCTTACCTTCAACTATTAGTACAATTTCACCTTTTATCCCTTTTTCTTTTATTCTTATTATTTCATCAGAAATTGTTGTAACTCTATATTCTTCATGAATCTTTGTTAGTTCTCGAGCTACGCAAATTTTTCTATTTCCTATTATATCATATAAATCTTGCAATGTATACAAAATTTTATGTGGGGCTTCATAAAAAATCATAGTTCTTGTTTCGTCTTTAATACTTGCTAAGTGTTCTTTTCTTTGCTTTTTTGAAACTGACAAAAAACCTTCAAAACAAAACCTTGTATTGTCTATTCCACTACCTACAACACCTGTTATAAGGGCAGTAACACCTGGTATAATGGAAATATTATAATTATTTTCTCTTAAATATTTAATTAGATTTTGTCCAGGATCCGAAATTAAAGGCATTCCTGCATCTGAAACAAGGGCAACTTCTTTTCCCTCATCAAGCAAACTTATAACTTGAGAAAGTTTTTTTTGTTCACTATGTTTTTCATAACTTATTAATGATTTTCTTATATTAAAATGTGTAAGAAGTTTTAATGTATTTCTTGTATCCTCTGCAAGAATAATGTCTACATTATTTAAGGTTTGTATTGCTCTATATGTAATATCACCTAAGTTTCCTATTGGTGTTCCTACAACATATAAGGTCCCTTTATTATTTTCCATAAAAGCTCCCACCTTCCTTTGATATGCCGTACATTTTATATATTTCATCTGTATATGTATTACTATCGTCTTTGTATTCAATTAATGGTTTTTCTATTATAAGTTCATTTCCACCTTTTTTTACATATTTTATCAAAACTATGCTTGGTTTTGTATCAACTCTTGGATAAACAAATCTTATCGTTTTAGGTTCTAAATTATATTTTCTAGCTACACTAATCAAGTCTGACATTCTTTCTGGTTTATGTACTATATATAGTTGTCCTTTTACATTTAGTAGCTTATTTGCAGATATGAAAATATCTTCAAGTTTACACTTTACTTCATGACGTGCAATATATTTTATTTCATTTTCGTTTGTAATGCCTGTCCCAATTTCTTTATATGGGGGATTACATACTATTATATCAATGTTTTGTCCATCTACATTTTGTCTTATTTTTTCTACATCTTTTATATCACAATTAATTGTTGATATCTTTTCTTCTAAATGATTTTTACTTACATTTTCTTCCAATAAATTAAACATTTCGTTTTGTAGCTCAACGGCGTATATTTTTTTAAATTTTTGCTTTGCAGATAATATTATAGAAATTACACCAGAACCGCTACAAAAATCCAAAATAACATTTTTAGAACTATTTGATACAACAAAATTAGCTAGTAAGATGCTATCCATACCAAAACAGAAATATTTATCGTCTTGTATTATTTTTAGATTATTAATTCCTAACTCATCATACCTTCTACTCATATTTTCCTCAATTCTTTATCTAACATTATATAACATTTTACTTTACTTTTCAATCTATATTGACAAACATGATATAATAAATTTATATAGTTTAATATCTTCAGATAAATAATTTTTATGAAAGGAAAATTTATCATATGGATAAAAAGAAAATGCTTATGGTAGATGATTTTTTTACATTGTTTTTTACACTTATTATATTAGACTATAATCAAATAGCAATAAAAAATAATATTTCCTCTTGTTTTTTTCCATTTTACAATGTACCATACTATAAAGAAATTTTAGGGAATATAAATTATAGAAGATATAATGGTATGCTTACATCACCTGAGGTAGACCTTACATTATTTAATTTTGAAAAATCTAACAAAATTAGTATAGGTGAAGGTGGCATTATAATATTTAAAAATGTGCTAGATTTAAATTATGAAAAACACTACGATGCAATTTATATAGAAAAATCAAGGAAGCTTATAAATGCTATAATAAATAATCTAAAACTTTAAATATAAGTTTATTTATGAGGTATAAAAAATTTACCTCATAATTTTTTAGGAGGGATTTAATATGAAAATCGAATATACTCTAAAAAATAGTGAGTGTGGTTTAACCCTAAAAACCATCTTGAAAGATAGACTGTATGTTTCAAATATTTTAAGATATAATTTAGTAAAATATAACAAAGTAACAGTTAATCAAAAATCAGCACATCTTTTTGATAAATTAGATGCAAAAGATACAGTTAGTATTATACTAGATGACCTTACAGATATAAATTCTAGCATGCTTTCATTTAATGATAAATTTAGCAGTTTAGATGTGATATCCTCTCTTAATATTTTGTACGAAGATGAATATTTGCTTATTGTAAATAAACCGTCAAATATGCCATCACATCCTTCATGTAATAATTATACAAATACGCTCTCAAATATTGTTCATACATATTTAAGAAAACAAAATATTAATACTATTCATTTGATAACGAGGCTTGATAAAAATACTAGTGGTATTTGTATTTTTGCAAAACATAAATATATTCAAGAACTATTTATAAGAAAAAAGGAACAAATAAATTTAGTAAAAAAATACTTGGCTCTTGTCTATGGTACTGATTTAGAAGATCATGGAATTATTGAAAAAAATATTACAAGAGATGAAAATTCAATAATACTTAGAAAAACTTGTGATGATGCTATGGGTGATTTCGCAAAAACTGAGTATTATACAGTATCAAGAAACTATAAAAATAACTATTCTTTGCTAAAGATAATTTTGCATACAGGAAGAACCCACCAAATACGAGTGCACATGTCAAGCATAAATCATCCTTTACTAGGAGATGATCTATATAAAAATAATTGTACAGAAAAAGAAATAAAAAGATTAATATCCCGTCAAGCCCTGCATGCTTATGAAATAACGCTAAACCACCCAATAACTAACTCTATTATAAGAATAAAAGCTCCTATACCAGATGATATAAATAAATTAATATAAAAAATACCACATAGCAAACTATGTGGTGCTTTTTATTATATAGATATTGGATTTTTCGTAATACTTAAAAAGACTTTTTTATTGTGTTTTTTTTCGAATTCATTTATCTTTTTATATACATATTTATATACATCTGTATTTAACCTTGTTTTAACTAATACATTTATTCTAAATGTGTTGTTTAATTTTTGTATATGTGGTGCCTTTGGTGAAAATATTTTGAAATACTTTAAATCATTTTTTTGATCTAAAATGTTGTAGAAATTTATTGCCTCCTTTTTTAACAAGTCAAGGTCAGAACTATGAAGTTCAAAAAGTAATATATCACAAAAAGGAGGATATTCAAATATTTCCCTGTATTTTATTTCTTTTTCATAAAAACCATTATAATCATGATTTTTAACAGATTCTATTATATAGCTTTCCTCATCAGAAGTTTCAATTAAAACCCTTCCTACTTTTTTAGCACGGCCAGCTCTGCCAGCGACTTGCGATAAATTTTGATAAGCCCTTTCATTTGAAGTATATTCAGAAAGTGAAAGCAAATTATCAACTCCTAATATTCCTACAAGTGTAACATCTTCAAAGTCATGACCTTTTGATATCATTTGGGTACCGATTAAAACATCTGCCTGTTTTGACTTAAATTTATCTATTATTTCACATACGGAATTTCTTAAAACTGTGCTATCTGCATCCATTCTAAGCACTCTTAAATTCTTATCAATATTTGAAATCTCTTCTTCTAGTTTTTCAGTACCAAATGTAGAAACACTAACATTGGATGAGTTACATATTGGACAACACATTATATTTTTTTCCACATGAGAACAGTAATGACAATGTAATAAATTATTTTTCTTGTGATATGTTAGTGCTATATCGCAATTTGGGCATTTAAATATATAAGAGCAATCTTTGCATTTATAATAAGCATTATAACCTCTTCTGTTTAAAAATATCATTGTCTGTTCCATGTTATTTTTATTTATAATGATTTCTTGTCTTAATCTGCTGCTAATAATTCCTTTATTTCCCATTAGACACTCTTTTTTAGTATCTACTATTTCAATTTCTGGGAGTCTTGCACTACCAGCTCTGTTTTTTAATGAAAGTAATTTAATGTTACCTTTTTGTGCACTATAATATGTTATAACCTCAGGTGTGGCACTGCCTAAAAGTAAAAGTGCATTTTCTTTACTACATATAAACTCAGCAACTTCTTTTGTAGAATATTTAGGAGTGCTAGTAGAATAATAACTTGGATCATGTTCTTCGTCTATTATGACAAGTCCTAAATTTTTTATAGGTGCAAAAATTGCAGAGCGTGCACCTATAACTATATCTACTTCTCCGTTTAATATTTTTTTGTACTCCTCTTTTCTTTCACTTATTCGCATTTTACTATGAAGTACTGCAACCTTGGAGCCAAATCTACTAACAAGTCTTATAACGCTTTGATGTGTTAAAGAAATTTCTGGCACTAAAAAAATAACCTTTTTTCTATTTTCTATTACTTTTTCTATTAACTGTAAATATACCTCCGTTTTCCCACTACCAGTCACACCGTATAACAAAAATTTTTCATAAGTATTTTTGCGTGAAGCATCAACTAAGGTCTCTATTGCATATCTTTGTTCATCAGTTGGAATTTTCTTTTGATCCCTTTTTATACTTGAAAAATCTATTACATTGCTTTCTTGTTTTACTTTTTCAAGTAATATATATTCTTTCTTTACTAAAGTATTAATTATAGATCTAGAAATTCCTAAATTAGAAATTATATCATTTAGAAGTGCATCATTATTATCTTCTAAAAATCTAAGAAGTTCTATATGTTTAGCAGATTTTATTATTTCATTTTCAATATCTTGTTCTATTATAAAAGGTGGTTTTTTTAAGCTTATCTTTATATCAAATTTATCACTCATGTTCTTAGATGATTTGTTTGATGCAGTACCAGGAGGAAGCATTAATTTTAGTACATCATATACATTACAAAAATATGTATAAGACATATACTTAGCAAGACTTAATTTAGTCTCATTTATGTAGGACACTTCATCTAAGACCTTTACTATGCTTTTAAGCTTGAAATTATAGTCTTCTTTTTTCTTATCTTTTTCTATTTTAACAATAATACCATTTACATTTACCGCTTTTCCTCGTCCAAAATTTACTTCTACTCTTTTTCCAATCTCAATATCTTTTTCTAAATCTTCGTTAACATAGTAATCATATACTTTATTTAGATTTTTTACTGTTGTATTTATAAGGACTTTTACTATCATAATATACCTCTATCAGTTATTATATATTTATTTTAAATTTTTGTCAATTATATGTATAAACAAAAGTTCTAAAAATAAAAATACAGTGCCATTATAAAATGACACTGTAAAATACATTTACTGATTTGTAAGTGATGTTATGAGGTTATCAGGATAGAGTTTGTAGCTTGCACCAAGGTAGCTAGCAAGTTTTAAAAACTCTATCGATTCAATCTTATCTTTTAAAACTATATCATATAGCATTATATGATTTTTAAAAGTAAGTCTCTCAATCAGCTCTTCAAAGTTATCTGACTTGAGTAGCCTATTTAATGCAAAGAGTTCTTCTGGGACCGACACGATATTTTTAATTCTCGAATCAATATATCCATCTTTATCAAGGAACAGAAGATACATCTTTATTTCATCTTTGGGAAAAGATTTTACAACGCGATATGGTACAAATTTTGAACCGCTATTCAAAAGAGCATCCCCAATTTTTGTACTGTCTATTGCTTGCATCAGTGCAAATCTATGGCAATTTGTATTAAGTGCCATATCGCTAACTACTCTTTTGCACCTTTCGAATAAGACATTGTCTGCCTCACAGAAAGCAGAATAGACATTGCCACTTATCTCATAGTCTTCAAGTATCCGCTTACGGCAGTTGTTGATCGCCTTTTCGTTTGGAGTAATTGAATACACCAAAACATGTTCTCCCTCATTAACAAAAAAATACATAAAATTACCTCCTAAATTTATTTGGTATACTTTTTTTAAAAAGTAGAATTATTATATCATAAAAAAATGCAAAAATCAACATATTTACTTTTATTACATAACATAACAATTATATTTTTTATAACTACACAAATCTAAATCTTTTCCTTAATGGATTTAATACAAAAAATATTCTATTTTTAAATATTTTTCTATAATAAAAATAAGTTATAATATTTTTAACATGAAAGTAAACTTTTCCACTATACGTATTTAAAAGCATACAAAGTTGTTTTTTTACTTCTTTGTTAATATTTCCCTTTATTTCTAGAAGCAGTACAACTTTGCCATCTACCATATTTAAAACATCTATAAGCCTTGGTACTTTTTCATATGAGCCTTTTATGTTTAATTTATTTAAATCATCATAAGTTAAATATTTTATTTTTCCTTTAATTCCTAAAAGTCTTTTTAAATGTCTGTCGTGAAAACACACTAAAATATTATCTTTAGTAATTCTAATATCAGTTTCAATAGCCATATTATTTTTTATTGCCTCTTTAAAAGAGGTATATGTATTTTCTGGGCATGAAATATGAAATCCTCTATGTGCAATAACTAAATCATATATTTCCTTAGATTTTTTAGGCTTAAAAAACATTTATATCTCCATTTGACTCTTAAAAAATTCAACCGTTTGTTCAATAAGCTTATCTTCTATTGCACCATACATTCTAGTTTTACTAGTATTTAGCATAACAATTGCTCCAATAACGCTACCATCAATATTTAGAGGAGCTATTCTTTCGTTAGTAATTTTTTTAATATCTTCATCTTCTACAATTTGTAATACTTTTGTTTCAATGCTCATAATTGATCTTTCTAGTAATTTATATAGAAATTTTTCGCTTATTTTCTTGTTTTTATATTCACTACTATTATTTCCATAACAAAATAACACTTTATTTGTATCAAACAAAATACATGTACTATTTGAAACTTTTGAAAGTGTTTCAATATATGATGAACATACTTTTAACACTTCTCCTAGTGGTTCATATTTTCTTAATAATATTTTAGTGTTATCTTCTACTGAAATTTCAAGTTCATCCCCTTCTCTAATTTTAAGTGTTTTTCTAATTTCTTTTGGTATAACTATTCTACCAAGATCATCAACTTTTCTTACTATACCTGTTTTTTGCATAATACCTCCATAAAAATAATAAAATAATTTTTTATTAGTATTTGCCTATATAAAAAAAATATTACAAAGTATTTTTTACTTTGCAATATTTTAATTTTTTTAAATTTGTAACTCTAATTTTTTTATTGTCTCTATCATATTTTCAAATAAAACAACATTAATTGTTTTATCACTAATAGAAAGAACTTCATCGCAATGCTTAGAAATTATTTCTGAAAGCCTTTTTAAGTTCTTTATATCTGCTTTTAATAACTCTAATTTGTCTTTATATCTAACATTTAGTAAATTAATGAAATTGTACAAGTCGTAATTTGGTGTGAGTTCTAATTTTTCAAACAAATCATCCATATCATACCTAGAAAAAACTGGTAATTCTTTATATTCATTCATTATTTTACTATAAAACTCAGAAATATCATTTGGAAGAAGCCTAAATAGTTCACTAGCTTTTTTAGATGCCTCTTCTTCAATTGCTTTGTTTCTAATTTTAATATATTCGTTTTTTATTTCTAATATATCCTTATCTTCCGTATCAAAATCTATTTCTAATTCTATATTTTGATTTTCACATATACTTTTAACATTTTCCGTAGCAGATATTTGCATGCCAAGTATAAATATTTGCTTTATATCAAATATACTTATCTTGATAAGACCTGTGTTTATTAAATACTTAAACACTCCAAATAATTTTATATGCTCCCTAAAATTAACTTTTCCATACTTTACTTCATCTAAGACCTGCCTCCATAAAATGTCAAAATCCATATCAGTCATTTTAAAATAGTCTCCACTCAGTAGCTTTATATATTTTTTTGATTCATCTTCTTTTTGACTAACTTGTCTTACAGTTGCAATATCCATATCTTCTTTAAATATTTTTTCTTCAAAAACACGTGTTCTTACATATACTTCGATAAACTTAAAAAATCTATACCTATTTTTAGAATTCATAAAATATTTATTATCAAATTCTCTTAAATAAAATTGATTTTTATCATTCATAATCTGTGATGTAAAAATAATTGAGTTATATTCCTCATTGCCTAATATATTTTTTAGTCTATCTTTGCTTATATTACCAGACTTAATTTCAAACGATATAGCAATTGTAAATGTAAGCATTGTTTTTAATATCTCGTTTGGAGTTTCAGGATATTTTTCTATTGTTGCATCAAATATTTTTTCAAAATCGTTTAGTGCATGTTTTAAAATTCTTAAATTTCTTGTATTAGATTTCTTAAAAGCGGATATTATAAGAGAATTATTTCTTTTAAGAAAGTCTGAAAGTTTCTCATTATATGAGTATTTCATTATCATTCCACTTAAAATATATGCGTACTCTGGAACATACTCAAAAGTTTCTCCAATTAGCTTTTCTTTTATTCTCTCATAAGCATTAGCTCTATCAAATATTTCAGAAATCTTATCTTCAATTAGGTTACCTATTGGAACAGATTTACCCTCAAGTGATGAATCTTTTTTTGAAACAAGATTTCCTTCTTTATCAAGCACATATGTAGCAATAAGACTTTTCAATTCTACATTTGAATTCTTAAATTTGGTTGCTAGCTCCTTCTCATTGCATATAAGAATTGTTTTTATTCCATCATGCTCAACAAAATTATTTATATATCCTAAAATATCAATAACATCAACATTTGCACGTTCTAAATCATCAAAACATAGTATTTTATCATCAATTGCAAATAATTTTGAAAAATCTAGCTTATCAGAATTCATATTTACATTTCCAAATAGATTAGCCATATCAAGTCCAGTTTTTACATATTCTGGTATTAAATTTCCTTGTCTAGTATCTACAAATTTTCTTAATGATTTTGAAATCATAGGGTTGGTTTCAATAAATATTTTTTTACTTATTTCTTCTAGACTATTTATACCATATAAAGACATATATATAGTTTTATAATTTTTTCCATTAACACTAATAGCCTCTAGTCTACTTCTTAGTTTATTATTCCAAAAATATGTTTTTCCGCTTCCCCATTCTCCGTTAATCATTATAGCATAATCAGTATAAGGTCTTTTTACATAGTCACATATACATTCAACTAGTTCTTCCAAATCTAACACCCCTTTTTTGACATTTTATCACAGTTTTACTATTTTTACAAGAAAAAATAGTGACTTAAAAACTAATTTAAGTCACTATTTAAATTATTTAGCTATGCACTATACCATTTTGATAATTCCTAAGTGGGATTATTGTTGTAAAGCAAATCATATCGTAGTCACATATTTTATACTCCTTTATTTCATCATATAAGTAGTAATCCCAAGCGGGTACAACTTTATAAATCTGATCTATTTTAAAACGAATAGGCCCTTCCCTTTTAAACTTTATAAAGTTATTTCCATCAAAATAAAGGATTGATGGAGTCATATCTTCCTTTACGATACCTAAGAACACATTTTCCCGTTTAAAGTTTGTTCCAATTTCAAATGTTGTAATTTCCATAATTTTATACTCCTTTTTTATTCTTAATTAATTATTAAGAAAATAAATTTTAATGATAAAAACATTATAACATATTTTTATGTAAATTACAATATTATATTTTCTTTAATATTTTATTTTTTAAACCCGTAAGTCTTTTCTTTTCTTCAATATTATCTATCATATAATCTACAACTTGTTTATTTCCAAGTATTATCAACATTTTTTTTGCTCTTGTCATAGCAGTGTATAGTAAATTTCTAGTTAGTAATTTTTTATATCCTGTAAGTATTGGAAGAATAACATAATCAAATTCACTACCTTGACTTTTATGAACCGTAATTGCATAAGCATGTTCTAATTCGTCAGCTTCATCAAAATCATACTCTACATCTTTATCATCATCGAAGTTTACAATTAGTTTTTCTGCTTCAAAATCTATGTCTTTTAAATAGCCTATATCACCATTATATACGCCTTCAAAAAATTCACCATTAATACTAAATTTTTTATCGTAATTATTTACAATTTGCATAAGCTTATCTCCGACTCTAAATATTCTATCTCCAAAACTTTTTTCCTTTTTATTTTCATCTTTTTTATTTAGTATTTCTTGTGCTTTCTTATTTAAAGATATAACACCAATATCTGTTTTCTTAGTTGGTGACAATATCTGCATATCTTGTATAATGTCAAAATCAGCAAATTTTTTTAATCTATATGAAAGAAGTGACTCAATTTGTTCCATAACTTTTTCTCCATTGTCGCATTTTATAAAATACATGTCAGTATCTTTATTTTTAAACTGAAAATGTTCACCGTTATTTACCTTATGTGAATTTACTATAATATCAGATTTTGAACTTTGCCTATAAATAGTGTTTAAATATATAGTTGGAATTACTTGTGAATCTATAATATCTTTTAGAACAGTTCCTGGGCCAACGGAAGGTAACTGGTTAACATCACCTACAAAAATAACTTTTGTTTTCTTTTTCAATGCTCTTACCAAATTATTCATCATTAATGTATCTATCATAGAAGCTTCATCCACTATTAAATAATCTGTATCTATAATTTTCACATCAACATTTATCATTTTATCTAAATTTTTATCATCTATTTTGGAGATTTCTAGAAGTCTATGTAAAGTTTTAGCTTGCTTTTTCGTAGTCTGGCTAATCCTTTTTACAGCTCTACCAGTTGGTGCTGCAAGAACATATGACTTTTCTTTTTCTTCTAGTATATCAATGATACACTTTATAATAGTAGTTTTTCCTGTTCCAGGGCCACCAGTTATTATTGTCATACAAGAGTTAAGAGATGTTTTTATGGCATTTTCTTGTTCATCTGATAAAACAATGCTATTTTTTTGTGATACATCTTCTATTTCTTTTTTAAATTCTTTTTTGCCATTTTCTTGCTTAGATATAAATGATACATAATCTGCAATATTTTGTTCTGCTATATAAAATGCCTTTTTAAATATGTAATTTTCTTGATTTATTTCTTCTTCATATATTTTTTCAGAGAGTTTTAGTCTTGATATGGAATTTTTAATTTCTTCTTCTGATACCTCTAATTTTTCTTTTGAGTAATTTATTAAAACTTCTTCATTTGAACATGTATGTCCGAATTCTGTAATTTCTGTTAATAAATATATAATACCTGCATCTATTCTTGCATAATTTGTTTTATCTATTCCAAGATTCATACCGATACTGTCAATAGTCTTAAAATCAAGAGTTTTTACGAATTCTAGCAAACTATATGGGTTTTTGTTTACAAAATCTATTGTATCTTTACCAAGTACCTTATAGATGTTATTTGCTACAACAACAGAAATACCATAAGAGCCAAGAAAGTTTATCACATTCCATTTTTCCCATTCTTGATTAAAAAAATCTGACATCAAAATAATTTTTTCTGAATTTAAACCTTTAATTTGCTCTAACTTAGATGGGCTATATCTAATAATATCAATTGTTTCGTTGCCAAACTCGCTAATTATTTTTTTTGCAGTCTTTTTTCCAATGCCTTTTATATTTTCTGCAATATATGTGATTAATGTTTCCTCATCTCTTGGCATAGTCTTTACATATGTAGTAAACTTAAATTGATCCCCATATACCTTATGTGTAGTGTAATTTCCTTCAAATTCTAATGTATCTGAAATTTCTATATCTTCTGTTTCACCAACAACTGTTATATATTTACTTTCGGCTTTGACTAAAAGCACAGTCCATGAGTTTAACTCATTTTTATATATAATTTGTACTACTTTTCCTGTAAGTTTCATAGCTAGTCTCCTATTAATATTTAAATTATACTCTAATATATTTTCAATAGCAAGTTTTTTATTAATATTTAGCTCTAATCTAAGTTAAAAATAAACACTAGTTTTGTCATTTTTTTATAAAAGGCTTTATTTTAAGGCATTTTTATGATATAATTGACCTGTAGTTGTATATATACATGTATTCTTATAATTAATATTAGGGAGGATATTAAAATGTTAAATGAAAAACAAATTCACAACATGTTTTATGAAAATGGAAAAACAAAAGACCGCAAGGACCCATCAAGAAGAGTAACATGTAAGCTGTATTATTCAAAGTATTTTCACAAGGATGTAATTGCAGAGATTTCAGAGCAGTTCAATATAAAAATAGAAAAAATGGAAGGTTTACCGTTCATTGCAAATCTTGCTTACTGTGGTTGTAGCTTCGTTGAAGCAATATGTGTTTGGGCCAATATATGTAATCTAACAATTTCAAACTTAAAAGACGATAAAGACTTAGTCCTAAAAGCAAGAAATGAGATTTTTTCACTTATTGGCTATATATCTACAATAAAAAGCAACTTTGACATTTGTAGTAACAAAGCTCCTTTGTATTGTTCTAATGTTTTTAAAATGCAAAACTTCTCTAAACTTTTAAATGTTATCGGTGTTAGACTTGAAGATAGTAAAATATATTCTAGAGCTAAAAATCTGGAAAAAATAATGAAAAAAACACTTGGCTTTGATAAAAATACTAAAATCAAATTATCAACTCTTGAAGGAGAAATTAATGAACAGCTAATATTTTTTGCTGAGATGGCAAAAGATATATGTTTTTGCAAAGATGAAGATTTCATTATTTATCTTCTTAGGTTTGATTTAAAAAAAGTACAATAAATATTTTTTAGGACTATAATTAATTTTATAGTCCTTTAATTTGCAATATTCCATACTAAATGTTAAAATTTAACTAGAGGTAAATTTTATGTATATTTTTATTTTATATATTTTTATTATAAATATTCTTGCCTTTATAATCATGGGAATTGATAAATTTAAAGCAATAAATAATAGATATAGAGTTAGTGAAAATTTTTTATTTTCAATATCATTTGCTTTCGGTAGCCTAGGGATACTTTTAGGAATGTATATTTTTAGACATAAAACAAAGCATATTACATTTAAAATTGGAATTCCATTTTTTCTAATTTTAAATATTATATGCTTCATCACTATTCTACATTTTATCTGGACATGAAATACCTAGTATTTTAAGTCCTTTTTTTATAACAATTCCAGTGGCATAACATAGCAAAATTCTAGCTTCCATAAGTTTTTTATCTTCAACTATTACATGACATTCATTATAAAATCTTGAATACATTGTAGCTACATCAATTAGATATCTTGAAAGTATATATGGCTCATTTTCAATTGCAGCATTATATAAAATTTCTTCAAATTCGCCTAATTTCTTTATAAGACTAACTTCTTCTTTGTTTGATAGTAAATTAAAATCCACATTACTAAAATCATACATTTGCACATCAATGCCTGACTTTTTAATAACACTTAAAATTCTAACATATGTATATTGAACATATGGCCCTGTTTCACCATCAAATCGCAATGCTTCATCAAGATCAAAAATAATATCTTTTATTTTGCTTGTCTTTAAATAATTAAATGTTAGGGCACCAATTCCTATTATTTTAGCTGTTGAATCAATATCATCTAAATTAGCATTTTTTTCTTTAATAATAGCTTTAGCTTTAGATATAGCCTCATTTATAAGTTCATCTACATATACAATTGTTCCTTCTCTTGTTGACATCTTACCCGTTTTTAGTCTTATCATTCCGTATGGTATATGTATTAATCCTTTTTGATATTTTTCATCAACTAAATACTTTGCTACCTCAAAAACTTGTTTAAAGTGTAGTATTTGCTCACTACCAGTAACATATAGTGCCTTTTCAAAATCATACTCTCTTGCTCTATATAAAATAGCTGCAAGATCACGCGTTGCATATATTGTAGAACCATTTGACTTTAGTATTATGCAAGGCGGCATATTAGATCCAACATCAACTACCTTTGCACCTTGGCTTTCTTTCAAAACTCCTTTTTTATCTAATATATGAACAACCTCGTCCATTTTATCATTATAAAAAGCTTCGCCGTTATATGAGTCAAAATGGCAATCAAGTAGCTCATATATTCTGTTATATTCCCTAAGCGATACTTCTCTAAAATACTCCCATAGTTTTATATATTCTAAGTTACCATCTTCAAGTTCTTTAAAGTTTTGTCTTGCTCTATTTAAAACTTTTTCATCTTCTTTTGCCAGCTTGTTTATTCTTACATATATGTCAGATAATACTTTTAGGGCATCACCTTTCATATCATATTCATCTTTATAAAGCTTATATCCTTCTATTAGTAGTCCAAATTGCCTTCCCCAATCTCCAATATGGTTTATTCCAATTACATTATATCCTAAGTTTTCATATAGCTTGTAAAGACATGAACCTAACACAGTGTTTCTAAAATGTCCTAAATGAAATGGCTTTGCAATGTTTGGCGAAGAATAATCAATTACAACATTTTTTGAATTACCAATATCTTTACTACCATAATTTTCCTTTTTATTTATTATAGTAGTTAATACATCACAATTAATCTTAGAATTATTTAAATAAAAATTTAAGTACCCTGCTATTGATTCAACATGTGATATATTACAATCTTTTTCTATTTTTTGTTTTAATTCATCTGCAATCGATATAGGAGATTTTTTTAGTACCTTTGCAAGATTAAAACATGGATAAGATAAATCTCCATTTTTAATGTCTTTTGGCAATTCTATTTTTTTTAGTATCTCCTCTTCATCAATATTGTTTTGTATTAATTTAGCAATTAAGTTTGCAATGTATACTTTCATTTCTTCCATTTATTTTATTTCTCCTTTTGCATATTTTTCTACTATTTCATATATTTTATTTGCATCATCATCTTCTGCTACTATATTTTTAACTTCTGCACCACATTTACTACATTTATAAACTATAACTTTTCCTTTTTTTGATGTCTGTAAAACATTAATTGGCACAAGCAAACCAAGACAACTATTTGCCCTATCTCCTGGTGTAATGTCTACATGCAGGGAGCAAAGACATTTATTACAGTGATCTCTTGAGGTGTATAAAAGTTTATCAACACTTGCACCGCAATTTTTACATATAAAACTATTATCATTTTTTAAAAACATAATAACTCCCTTAATATCACAAGATATATTTTACTACAAATATACATAATTTTCAACATACAAATATAAAAATATTAAAAAGGGCTGTTAAAAATTTAATTATCTAACAGTCCTTCTAAAGTTATAACAAGTATAATAAACACTATTTTTGTAATATTAATTTTTTCTTACTATTATAAGCATTATAAAGAAATTATTTCATTTTTATAGAAACTATCTTTGAAACACCATATTCTTGCATTGTAACACCATATGTACATTTTGCGACTTCCATTGTCCCTTTTCTATGTGTTATTACAATAAATTGAGTATTTTTTGAATATTTCTTTATATATTCTGCAAATCTATGAACATTTACATCATCAAGTGCAGCCTCTATTTCATCTAGTATACAAAACGGTGGTGTTTTTATTTTTAATATTGCAAAAAGTAAAGCTGTCGCTGTAAGTGCACGTTCTCCACCAGAAAGTAGCATCATATTTTGTAGTTTTTTACCTGGTGGCTGCACCGCAATCTCAATTCCACTCTCTAATATATTTGATTCATCACAAAGTATTAAATCGGCTTTTCCACCACCAAACAATTCTTTAAATGTTTCATCAAAATTTTCTTTTATAAGTTTAAATTGCTTTGAAAATTGTTGTTTCATTATATCTATCATATTATTAATTAAGTTTTCAAGTTTTACTTTTGTCTCTTCTAAATCTTTCTTTTGAGAAGAAATAAAGTCAAACCTTTTTTTAGTTTCTTCATATTCATCTATACTACTTATTGATACTTCTCCAAGCATAGAGATCTTTGATTTGATTTTTTCTGCTTCTTTATAAATATTTACACTGCTTTCAAGTTTTTCATATGTACTATAAAGTTTTTGAGCACTAGTATAAGTTAGTTCATATTCATCCCACATTTTATTTTTTAAATTTTCCTTTTCAATATCTAACTTAATTTTTTTTGCTTCTGCTCTAGAAAGTGTCTCTCTTATTTTTTCAGTAAGTTTTATAGCCTCAACTATGCCTTTATCAATACCTTCTTCACTTTTCCCTATTTCTTCTTTGCTTTTCTTTAAATCATTTAAAATATTTTCAAACTCAGATTTAAAGCTTATGATTTCTAAAATTTTACCCTCAATTTTCTCTAAGTTTTCTTGAAATTCTTTAATGCTATTTTGTGCTAGAACTTTTTGTTCTTCTTTTTTATTTATAGAAGTATTAAAATTGTCTATATCTTGATTGATTTTTTCTTGCATCTCATCAATTGATGCAACAGATTCATCAAAAGATGAAACCGAAATTTTTAAATTTACCACATCCTCTGATAAGTTGTCAATTACCTCTTGTTTTTCCTTATTGAATCTTACATATTCTTCTACTTGTCCTTCTAGATTTTTTATTTCGTCTGCATAATTATTTATTTTTGTTTCATTTTCTTTTATTTTTGATAAAATTTCATCATTCTCTTGTTTAAATTGGATTAATTTCTCATCATATGATAATCTATTTTCTTCTATCTTTTCAAGTTCTTTTTTTGTATTATTATATTTTTCTTGGTATGTAGCTACTTCTATATTTATTTTATCTAACTCTTCTTTTTTAGTCTCATATTCTTTTATAGTTGTATTTAAATCATCTTCTAAAGTTTTATTATTTTCTTTTATACTATTTATTTTGTCTTTTTTTACTTGTAATAAATTCTCCAGTGAATTAATTTTTTCTCTTCTTCCAATAAGTCCTGGTGATTTTACCTTGTTTTTACCACCAGTTATGCTTCCCGTTTGCATTATAACCTCGCCTGATAGTGTAACAATTTTTAAAGAATTTTTAATATTTTTAGAAAGAAGTAAAGCATTTTCAATAGTATCTACAATTACAATATTACAAAGAGCTAAACTTACAGCATCTTTATAAATATCGTCATAATTTACTAGTTCAATAGCATATCCTATAACGCCATTAAACTTTTTTACGCTATTATCTATACTTTCTTTAACTTTCTTTATACTTGCAAGTGGTAAAAACGTAACTCTACCAAGTGAGTTTTCTTTTAAATAATTAATTATCTGTTTAGCCTCATTCTCACTTTGACAAACTATGTTTTGCATAAAACCACCAAGGGCTACCTCTATTGCATACTCTACTTTTTCATTTACGCTAATTAATGATGCAAGTGTTCCATAAACATTTTTTATATTATGTGACTTTGAATATTCTATTGCATCTCTTACGCTTTTTTGATATCCTTCGTTTTCTTGTTCTAAGTTTTTTAGATATGTAAGCTTTGAAGATAGTGACATTACATCTTCTTTTACAGATAAAAGTTTATCCTCTTCCAAGATTAATTTTTCTTCTTTTTTATTTCTCTCATTTAAAATATCATCAAGTTTTTTAGATAAGTCACTTTGATTTGATTTATTTTTATTTAGTTTTAAATAGATGTCATCAAGTGTTGCACTAATACTATCTTTTGAAGATATACTTTTGGCTTTGTTTTTATCTAACATATCAAGTTGCAAATTATTAGCTTCCAATTTTGTATCTAAACTTGAATTTTCAATTTTTATTTGATATATATTTTCTTGCTTTTCGTC
>CAKPJL010000003.1 GCA_934162655.1 uncultured Clostridia bacterium
ACTCATTAGTACACCATGATAATGGAAGAAAAGCATTAGAAGAACCTAGTAAAGAACATTATGAAAAATGGCTAAAATTAAGATTATATGAATATTATATTGAACATAAAGATTCTGTAAATAAATATGGTGAAATATTACCAGAAATGAAAATGACAGAGTCAGAAGTTGCAGAATTAAAACAATGGTTAGAAGTGGCACATGAAGAAAGAATGAAACAAATAACTGAATTTAAAAATAAAAGATATTCTTCAAATGTACCAGACTTTATTATTTGCCATAACCTACTTATATTTTCCTCTTGTTTTTGATATTCCTCTTTATTTGCCACTTCATCTAATGAACATAATTTTCTACAACATTTATTAATAGAATAAAATGCTTTACTCTTATACTCAGCATCCATAACATTATCTATTCCTAATTCTAATAAATATTTATAATTTCCTATTAACATGTTTATTAATTTTATATCCATTGGATCCTGAGTTTTAGTAATTAAATATTCATATCTATCGAGGTTTAATTTAGCATTATCTGCATCTACTATTGTAACTTTACCTCCTCCGACATAAAAATTAGTCTTTTTTACATATACCAAAGCACATGAAAATAAAAGAGACAAAACCGATAATACTATAAATATTACTGTGCATTTTTTTCTAATTATTTTTATAAATTCATTCATGAATAAATTAATAAAATTCATATCACATAGCACCCCCTGTAATATTTAAGAATTGTTCTTCAAGAGTATTTTCTTTTTTATTAAGACCAAAGATTTGTATATCCTCTTCCATAAGGATTTTTAAAATATCTGAAAAATTTTTGCTATATTCTACTAAGAGTGACCTTTTATTTATCTGACATTTTGCTATTTTTGATATAATTTCATATGATTTTTTTAAGTCTGAAACTTTAAGTTCATATAAATTATTATTACTTACTTTTATTGATGCTAAATCATTAACTGCTACTATTTTACCTTTATTTACTATTGCAACCTTATCACACATCAACTGCATTTCACTTAACATATGTGATGACACAAAAACAGCAACATTTTCTTTGTGAGCAAGTTCTTTTAGAAAATCTCTTAATTGCTTAACTCCTTCTGGGTCAAGACCATTTGTTGGCTCGTCTAAAATCAATAATTTAGGCTTATGTAGTAGTGATACTGCAAGTCCTAATCTTTGTTTCATCCCTAGTGAGTATTTCTTTACTTTATCTTTTATTCTTCCTTCAAGCCCGACTAATTTTATGACTTCTTTTATTCTCTCGTTTTTAACTCTTCTAACCCTTGCATATAGCTTAATATTTTCATACCCTGTTAAATAATCATACAAATCTGGATTTTCAACAATTGCTCCTACATACTTCATTGCCTCTTTATGATTTTTTAGTGTATCTACACCATTAATTAAAATACTACCACTATCTTGAAATATAAGTCCTACTATCATTTTTATAGTAGTAGTTTTACCAGCACCATTTGGCCCTAAAAATCCATATATTTGACCTTCTTCTACTTCTAAATTTAAATTATCAATTATAGTTTTCTTTCCATACCTTTTATATAAATTATTAATTGAAAGTATTATATTAGCCATATTCCACTTTCCCCCTCGTTTATAACTTCATCATCTTTAATTTCATGATAAACTATTTTGTATTTTCCATCTGCTATTTTTTCTATACATAAAGTTTCTCTAACATAAGTATTTATATTTTGTTTTTCTAATCTTCCCACATATCGTTTTGATTTTATATCAAATGTAGCATTTTCTTTTATATCTTTATCGATTTTTGATTTTACTTTCAAAATAAAAGTAATATAAGAACCATTAAAATAACATTTTTCAACCTCTTTTATCTCTTTATTATATTCATAAATCATATACTTTCCATTTATTTGATCATCTAATCTTTTTTTATATACCATTATCAGATATTCTTTTCTTAGATCAGAAAAATAATTTGAAAGTTCACTGCTCATATTATCTACATAACTATTATACTTTTCATGGTCAACTTGAGCATCAAGTATTCTATCTTTTGGCTCAAGTACAGAATACTTATTATATAATTCAAAATATTTTTTAGTAAATTCTAAAGCTAATAATTTATCTTTCTCTTTTTGTTTATCTAAAACTATTAGATGTACACTAACACCTACCAAACATATAATTATTAAAATTATTCCTAAATTAATTTTCTTCATGTAAAAAACTCCTACTAAATACTATAAATTATTATATTTTTTCATCTTCAAAAGAGTAAAAATTATAATCCATAATTGTATGATACACAACTTTATATTCATTTTTAGATACCCTTTTTATTAAAATTATTTCTTTACTTGAGTCAACACCTTTTTGTTTTTTTACTTTGCCTGTATATCTTTTTTCTTCATTATCATATATAGGGTTTTCTCTGTTATCTTTATCCACTGTAACTTTTATATTTAACCACATTAAAATGTATTCCCCATTTATTTGATAGCTATCAACACCTATTATTTCTTTTATATATTCATACATCATATACTTTCCATTTATTTGATTATCTAGTCTTTTTCTATATTCTTGCAATATAAAATCTTTTCTTTGCTTATAAAGATAATTTGAAAGTTCATTATTCATTTTATTTATGTAGTTATTATACTTTACTAAATCAATTTTTTTATCAAGCACTCTATCTTCTTTTTCAAGAACAGAATATTTATTATATACTTCAAAATACTCTTTTACAAATTCTAGTCCTTTTACTTTATCCTCTTCTTTTTGCTTTTCTACATATATTAGGTTTATTACTATCCCAATTAAAAATAAAACTATAAGCACTATGCCTATATTAATTTTTTTCATATATTCCACCCTACGCTATAAAAATATTATCACAACAAATATTAATATTCAACATTTAAATTTAAACTTTACTAATATATTTTAATATTAGACATATTTCTACAAAACTAGTTATTTTTAGACATAAAAAGTGATATAACAGTAACTTGCTATATCACTTCTCTAAATTATTTTTTAGTATTTTAAAATATTTAAAACAAAACTGGTTTAATCTATATTCATTTTGCCTAATACTATTTAGTATTTTTTTTGCCTCATTACTTGCTAGCTCAAACTGCTTTTTTGTTATCTTTTTGGAGTTTAATGCATCGTTTAGCTCATCTTCATCTAACAAAAAAACTCTACCATTTTTTAATAAAACTATATCTAAAAATAAATCATAAAAGAAAGCCTCTTTTTTACTTGCAATAACATTTTTATAAGTTATATCAATATAATATTGTATCAAACTTCCTTTACTATCATACATAGATGTAATCCAATAGTTAACATCTTTTAGTCCTATTTGCAACCAATAATAGCCATCATCTACTACTTTAATATCTTTACCATTTTCATATTTTTTTGATAGTGGTTTTGTTACTTTTATTATATGAATTAATTTAGCAACCCCAATAACTTCATTATTTTTTATGATATCACATGACATATCACATCTTTTTAAAATACGTTTCCAATCATATTTATTAATATCTTTTTTCTCTAACATAGACTTTACCTAATTTTCATGTTCTAGAATTTTAACACAATTTTGACATATATGAACATATCGTACATCTCTTCCGACATCAGGAGTAATATTTCTGCACCTTGCACATTTTTGTCCAACAGCTTTTTTAATTATTATTCCTCTTTTTGAATTATCATCTACAACATTTATTTCAACTTTTGAGACATTTAATGTCTTTTCTAAATTATCTATATTCTCTTCTAAAAACGCTTTTTTATCTTCCAAGACATTTAACACAAGTAAAACTTCAAGTGAGTTTTTGATCTCTTTTTTAGAAATTGCCTTATTTATTAGTTTATTTGTACTCCTTGCAAATTTAAATATTTTTGACCACTTTTTTTTGTAATCATCCTTTTCAAGCTTAGATAGTGTTATACTTTCTCTATGCATAAGTATATTTTTTTCTTCTTCTTTTGAACTATGCCATGCATATTGCCATGCTTCTTCTAGTGTAAATGGTATTATTGGCTCTAAATACATTACAAGTTGCATAAATATATCAAATAGGGTAGACAGTGTCATCAAATGTATTTTATCTTTCTTATCAAGTACATAAAGCCTATATTTAATTGAATTAAAATAATCTATACACAAATCTTCTCTTACAAAGCTGCAAAGTGTTTTACATGCAACATCAAAATTACACTTTTCATATTCTTCTCTAACATAACTTGACATATCGTAAAGTTTTATATACATATATTTATCTAAGTCTGTTCTCTTTTCAATTTCTATATAGTCTACACTCGGATTGAAATCTTGTAAATTCGAAAGCAAAAATTTAATTGCTCTCCTCAAATTTTTATATATTTTATTTGACTTTATAATAGATTGTTCATTAAGTATGATGTTTTTATTTCTAGCAGACAATACTCCCCAAAGTCTTAATATATCTGTACCATATTTTTTTGACACATCTGATATACCAATTTCTGTTTTTATTGCATTTGCAATGTCTTCTTTACTATTCTTATCAAAAAATATTGGCTTTGCTATTATTTTCGTATCCTCTAAAACATCCGAATGTAAAATATACTTTTCAATATTATTTAACTCTTCTATTCCGTTTTCATCATACATTAAAATTTTTAGCCTATCAACAAAGTCATTTCTACTTTGTATTAAAACATGAACTTTTTGTTTTGGAGTATCTATTTCTTGAAGAATTTCAATACATAACTTCCTAAAAAATATATTAAACACAATATCGCACTTAGACATCATATCTTTTCCACACTTTGCACATATATTTTTTGACTTCAAAATATCTTGTGTATCTGCAACATTTACATAAGTGATGCCCTTGTTTTTAATAAATTCTTTTGTCAAAGCTACGGTATCATCATTTATATAATATGAATTGCACCCTAGACACTTATATATAGGTATTGGAGTACCAAGCATAGAATAATCAGATATTATAATATCTTGACTCGTATCTAGCTTTAAAATCTTTCTTTTTACATATTCTTTAAAATTTTTCTTAGTAAATGTAGATTTTTCTAAAAGTTCTATTGCTTTTTTCTTTATTTCTTCTGCCTCTTTTGCATTACTTTTTATATAAAATGCCGGTTTACTAATATATATTGTATCTACATTACATTTTTCACATACAGGTATTGAAAGAGCAATATAATCTTCTAAGAAAATAAATTCACCTTTTCTTAGATATGATATAATAAATTCATTTACATCATTAATATTCTTTCCTACTACCCTTACATTTCCCCTTAAAATCACTCCACCTTCATTTACCACTGCACCTTTTAGTTCTTTTTTTTGTCTTTTATATATTAAGTAATCTAAATATGAATATTCAGGTACAATAATTCTTATTCCCGTGGAATTTTTCTTATCTGGGCTAACATATATCTCATCTTCTGATATAATCTTTATACTTTGAGTATAATCCATAGGGTTAGTTAATACAAATTGCTCTAACTCTTTTGAAGATATTTCATCCTTTATTATATATTTAGTAAAAAAAGCATTTTGCATAACTTGTGCAACATTTTCTTTTTTTATGATGTAATGATGCGTACTAGATATTTGTTCAACTTCAACAATCAAATATGTCGTGTTTTTCTCTATTACAAGCTCATCACTTACTGATACCATCCATGGATTTATTGTTGTTGCAATTACATAGGTATTTCTTAGATTATTATATTTTGACAAAACTCCCCTGTCATCTTTTACTCTATACATAGTGTATAAATTTATATGTTTTTTCTTAATATATTTTACTCCTGTTTTATCATAATACTTGCCACAATTAGAACAGTAATGCATAGGTTTCTCATCAAAGTATATTTTACCATTGCTATACATTTTATAGAATTTATCTATAACCTTATTTGAAAATTCATTGCTTATAGTGCTGTAATTGTCTTTTGAATAATCTACAACAGTACCGAGAGTCCTTATTTTATAAATTTTATCAGAAACTGTATCAAATAGCTTTTTTTGAAATGCAATTCTATTTTTTACATCACCATTTCTTGAAATTTCTTCTTCGTCTTGCAAAGTGTTTTCATAAATAAAACCTATTTTATGAGATGTAGAATTTCCTTGCATACATTCATATCTGATAAGTACATCCTTAAATATTTCATTTACAATATCCTTTGGACTAATTCTTTGTTTAATATCAAGTGGAATTTGTGAAATATTATATAAATATCTAGAATTAGCATTTTTTTGTTGTGCATCTTTATACTTTTTAGGATCCTGCAAACTCTCTAAAAAATATCCCTGCTTTTTTACAAGTTTAGCATCACTTGGTATAGTTTTTTTAGGTAAATTTAATGTATCATCAAAATTTTCTTGTCTATTTATTTTCACAAATACTCACCTCTCTTTTGTATAAATCTCTTATATTACTATAATGTTATCACATAAATATTATAAATTCAATGTAACTTACATAATTAAACATAAAAAATATGAAACTCTAATAGATATATTATCTATTTTGTTTCATATTTTTTATTTATAATTTTTACATTTTTATTCTGCCTTCCATGGCTTTTATCAATGTTATTTCATCAGTATATTCAAGGTCTCCTCCAACAGGAATACCATGTGCAATTCTTGTAACATTAATTCCAAGTGGTTTTATAAGTCTTGAAATATACATAGCAGTTGCTTCTCCTTCAATAGTTGGATTAGTAGCAAGTATTACTTCTTTTATAGTATCATCTTTTAATCTCTCTAAGAGTTCTTTTATTTTTATATCTCCTGCTGTTATATTATTCATAGGTGATATAGCTCCATGAAGTACATGATACATTCCCCTAAACTCATGCGTTCTTTCCATAGCAATTACATCTTTTACATTTTCTACTACACAAAGAGTAGATTTATCACGCATATTATCTTGACAAATTTCACATGGGTCCTGCTCTGTTAAGTTATAACATATAGAGCAAAACTTTACTTTATTTTTTGCCTCGACAATTGCTTCTGCCATTTCCTCTGCTACTTTTTTATCTGACTCTAATACAAAAAATGCAAGTCTAATAGCTGTTTTATGTCCTATTCCTGGTAATCTTTCAAATTGATTTATAAGTTTTTGTACTGAACTTGAATACATACATGTGTCCCCTACATTAATCCAGGAATATTATATTGTCCTAGCTCTTGTGTCATAAGTTCATCTGCTTTGTTTAGTGCTTCATTTACAGCTGTTAAAACTAAGTCTTGTAACATCTCTACATCATCTTTGTCAACAACTTCTTTTTTTATTATTATTTCTTTTATTACCTTTCCACCTGTTGCCTTTACCACTACTGCTCCACCGCCTGCTGATGTCTCAATTTCTTTTGCTTGAACTGCTTCTTGCTTTTCAGTCATTTCTTTTTGCATCTTTTGTGCTTGACGCATTAGATTTTGCATATTTCCAAAACCTCCGCCGCCTGGAAATCCACCAAATTTACCCATATTACTCATCCTTTCTTAATATTTTAAATTATAATATATAATGTTAATTTTTTCAATCTATTAATTTATAATCTATTCCACTTTCTCTTAAAACTTTTTCTATTATCGTATCTTCTGTTTGATCCTCTTCTTTTAGTTCTATTTTTATAATGTACTCTTTTTGACCCATGCTATTTACTACATTTGTTAGACACATCACATTTTCGCTATTTACTAAAATTTCATAAGCAAATTTATTTGAAACAATAAATAAAAGTATGTTATCCTTCTGATATGCTTTTACACTAGATAGTGCAGAATATAGCTTAAGTTTTCCTCTCTTTGCACATTCTTTTTTTAATTCTTCAAGCATTTCAAAACTTTCACAAATCTTAGATGTATCTATATTTTTAACACTAGTATCTATTTTAGCACTAGATGAAGCATTAATTGCACCTATCTTTAACTTCGATAATTTTTCTACTTCCCCCTCAAGTTTATTTATTTTGCTTTCAAGTTTTATTATAGATGAGTTATCATTTACTGCTTGTTCTACGCTTTTACCCACACTTGAAGTATTACATACTTCTACTATACATGCTTTCATAAGAATTGAGGTAGAAACAGCAAACCTTAGATCATTATCTAGTTTTGATAGCCTATCTATTATATATATTATTCTACTATCTTCTAAACCTTGATATTTGTTCCTCTCACCACTTCTATTAATAAGTATATTTAAAAATTCTTGTGTTAATTGCGAGTTCAACTGTCTTAAATCTTTTCCTTTATTTATTATTTGATCAAGAATCTCAATAGATTCATTTATTTTACTTTCTATAATTGCAGATGCTAAATCACAAATTATTTTATTATCTATTCCTCCAACTATCTTTAACACTTTTTCATATGTAAGTTTTTCATCATCTTCGGTTTGACATCTATCAAGTATACTTAGAGCATCACGCAATGCACCATCTGCTAAGTATGCAATATACTCTACTGCCTCTTTTTCATAAGATTTATTTTCTTGCTCTAGTACATACATAAGTCTTTTTGAAATATCTTCTTTTGAAAGTCTAGAAAATTCAAATTTTAGACATCTAGATAATATTGTTATTGGTATTTTATGTTGTTCTGTTGTTGCAAGTATAAATATAACATTTTCAGGCGGTTCTTCAAGAGTTTTAAGCAAAGCATTAAATGCACTAGTTGTAAGCATATGTGCCTCATCTATAATATAAACCCTATATTTGGTATCAACCGTTGAATAAACTACTTCTTGTCTTATTTGTCTAATATTTTCTACACTATTGTTTGAAGCAGCATCCATTTCTACAACATCTGTTGTAGAATTATCAAGAATTTTTTTACACACTTCACACTCATTACAAGGCTCACCATCAATAGGATTTAGACAATTTACAGCTCTTGCAAATATTTTTGCAGCACTTGTTTTTCCAGTTCCTCTGCACCCACTAAAAATATATGCATGTGAAACTTTTCCAAGACGTATTTGATTTTTGAGTATTTTCGTAACACCTTCTTGTCCTACAATATCTTCAAATTTTAACGGTCTATATTTTCTATATAAAGCCACATAAGCCACTCTAATCCCCCCTTTAATACAAAAAGTCACCAAACACATAAAGTTTAGTGCTTATTGCTGCTTCCTTCCGGACCTGACAAGGTTCACACTTCTTTATCGTTTGGTGGTAAGCATATTATACACTATTTTACTCACTTTTTCAATACATATTAGTTATTTATTTTAAAATTAAATTTTGATAAATCAAGTCTTTCTACAATTGCCCCATTTACTGCTATTCTTTCATCTGGAATGCTAAATTTCATTTTACATGTACTAATATTTCCAGTTTCATCTTTTATATTTAAGTTAAAAGAAACTGTAAATACCATATCTTTTGCAGGTATTTTATAATAATTTAATATAGTTCCGTCAAATTTAAACTCAGATACATTTTCTGGCACTTTTGCATTTTCCAAAAAATACTCATTATTTATATTTAATTCAATGTAATACTCATTTTCACCAGTAATAGGTTCTATTTTTAAACTATCTATCTCTTCTATTTTTTTCTTACCTTCCACATTTGATTGTGAAAAATAAATTTGTCCCAATTTATTTGGATAGTAAGTCTTAATATTGTCTACATATATCTCAGGTGTACTCTCTGATTTATTAATGTAAAATGATATTTTATTATTTTGATTTAGACTTATATCTATGTCAGAAACAGATGAAAGTTTAAGGTCAAAATTATCTTTTACTTCAACGGTTGATGAAATTACCATATCTGTTATTCTATAATTTCCTTCATTTACATTAACATATTTCTTTAAAACAAATTTAATAACTAAATATGCAAGAGCGATGGATAAAACTATAACAACCAGTGTCAATATTTTATTTGCTTTCTTCATATATACACCTCTAAAAATCAATTTCATTATACTACAACTGTAATAAAATTACAAGATTTATAATATCATTTTATAGAAGAGGTTTAAATATTATGAATAATTTGTTTAATAATTGTGATTTCTTAAATAATTGCAATTTAGGTAATTTAGATATAAATAAATTACTAGTAATACTTTTAATATTAACAGATAGACTTGACATAGAAGCTATCCACGTTTATAAGAATAATTTTATTGTTTCACTTGGAACATTTCTTGATAATTAAAAGGTATGCTATTTCTAACATACCTTGTTTTATAAATTGTTATTTTTGTAATCTGTTATAAGAATTATATTGAAACTTGATCAGAATCGTCATGATTATGTATTTTTGATTTAGTATCATTAATTCCTTTATCCATTCTTTCACTAATTTGTATTGCTTTATTTTTAATTGATTTTTGTATTTCAACTTTTACATCACGGCCAAAATCTACTGCTAAATCGAATTTACTTTTAACGCCTTCTTTTATGTTATTTGTGCCTTCTTTTAATTTACCTACAAAAGAATCTTTTAATTCTCCTGCCTTTTCCTTTGTTTTTTCTCCAAATATTATAGCTCTTTTTTTAGAATCGCAGATAAATTGTTTTGATTTATCAACTATTTTATCTTTACTACTCTCATACTGTTTTGTCATTGTTTCAACATAAGTTGGTAATTTTTCTTTTACAAATTGTTCTACTTTCTTGCTAAATGGCTTTAATACATTTTGGCTTACTTTTTTACATTTACCTTTGGCACCAAGTAACTTAGAGCTAAAAAAGCCTTTTACTCTATTCATAAATGAAGTATCTTCATTTATTATACTTAAACTATTATTTTTATAAATGCGTGCATCATTTAATTCACTTCTTAAAAACTCTTTTAAGCTTTTATCCATATCCTCAAATCTTTTAATACGCATGTCAAGATCTTCAATTTCTTCTTTATTTTTTGAAAGTTTTTCGTCAACTTCATGTGATTTTTCTCTGTCAGAACACAAACTCTTTCTTTGCTCAACAAGTGGTTTAACTTCTTCAACATATTTTAAAATTGAATCTATATCGTCTGAGTTCGTGTTTAAATTCATTTCACTTATTTTTTCATCTAGTCTTTTTATCTCTTCGCCTACTTCAGGATCTTCCTTACTTAGGCTAACTTTTTCTTGTTGTAATTCCTTTCTCTTTTTTAGTTTTTCAGCCTTGCTAACATTACAACTCAATATTTCAAGTCTACAATCACTACGCAATTTTTCATTTTCACTATATATTTTAGAAATTTGCTCTCTATATTCATCAATAACTCTTTTTCTTTCTTCTCTTACTTCCTCATATTTTTTTGCATTTTCATCAATACCTAGCTTCAAAGAAGATATAGAATCATCTATAAAAATTTTTGCTTTTCCTACATTTTCATCTAACATTTCTTTTGATTCCATCTTAGCTAGCTGTATTTTTAACTTAGCTAAATCACTTGAAGACTTAACTATTTTTCCTAATATTTCACTTAATTTTTTATCTTCCATATACCCTACCTCAAATTCTTAATTAAAATTCACAATATGTTTTTGCTATTTGTTCATATGTTTCCTTATTTCTTTCAACTTTTTTTATTAATTCCATTAATTCTTCTTTTGATAGTAGTTCAATATTATAAATTTTACCATCAACTTCAATCATATTATCTTCCATACATACCTCCCACTATTCTTCACTACCATTTCCAAATAATTCATCGAATTTCTTTTCAAGTTCTTTTTGCAAATCAAAATCTATATTCCTATTCTCTCCACCACTAGAATTAGAACTGCTTACATCATCGCTATATTTTTTTACTCTTTGCTCTCTTTTTTCCAAATGGCCCAAAACATCCATCGTATGTATTGGTGTGCCCTGTCTTTTGGGCATCTCATATATATTATGGATTTCATATTTTTTTACAACATCTTTTAGTGGGTGATATTTAAAGTAAAATGCTTTATCAGCAAGTATTGGTTTGCATCCCCTTACAAGTAGTATTTCTTTATTTGGATTTAGCCTTTTAATCTCATCAACTGTCATAAGGTCTCTTCCCTGGCGTTGTTCACTAAACGAAACTCCCTGTTTTGTCATCTCATCTTTATCTTTGCTTACGGATCTATTTTGAACCTTAATAGTTTTTTGTCCTAAACTTTTATTAATATACTCACAAGTTTTTATTGCCTGGCTTCCCAAAAATATTTGAGTATCACAGTTACCAATAATGTTTTCATATGTATCTTTATATAATCCTTCCAACTGGTCCAAACTTTGTACAACTATTGACATACTCATACCTAAACTACGAGTTGTGCTTAATTTTTTATTGAAGTCAGGAATTTGTCCTATATTTGCAAATTCATCTAGTAAAAAGTATACTTGGTTTTTTAGCATTCCTCCATTTTTATTTGCTTGTGAATATAAAACTTGTAACATCTGACTAAAAAATATTGTTAAAATATAATCATATGTACTATGGTCAGCTGGTGTAATAACATATAGAGCTGTCTTTTTATTTCCAAGTTCTTCAAAATCTATACTATTAGTTGTAGTTAATTTTTGCATATTTGGAGTATCAAAATGTGTTAATTTTGATACAAGTGATATTGCAATAGATTGTTTTGTTTTATCTGCACCTACCCTAATACCCTCATATTCTTTTCTACCTGGATGTTCAGGTTTTAGTTCATCAACAAAGAGCTTATCAAATATAGATTCATCTGCTCCACCTTGCCTTACTATATTTAAACAACTTGATAAATTTTGTTCCTCTTCTGGAAGTACAGATATAACATAATATATACAAGCTTTAAGTAACATTTTAGCCGTATTATCCCAGAAAGGGTCTGCAGAACCACCTTTATTTTCCCCACTGTTCACAATAGTATGTGCTATTATATCAACATCTGCATGATCCCTTATATGTGCTAGTGGATTGTATCTATCACTAAATTCAGGATCATCAACTAAGTCTAACACTTTTACATTATATCCATTTGCCTCTAAAAATTTAGAAGTTTCACGGTAAAGTTCACCTTTTGGATCAGTTATTACATAAGACCCCAACATTTGCATAATATTTGGTTTTATGTAACATGCGGATTTACCTGTACCAGATCCACCAATAACCAAAATATTCTTATTTATTTTTACTTTTCTTAAATCAGTTCCAAGATAGTGCTTTTTACTAAGTATAAAACCACCATGTTTATTTAAATTCTCACTACCATCTGAATTTTTTCTAAATTCCTCACCATTTTTACTCCATTCACTTGAACCACTTTCTTTCCCGTCATACTCTGAATTTTTACTATTTGTAAATCTCCAATAAAAGAAAGCTATATACATAACTACCATTGTTCCAAGTGACCATTTTAAAAACATAGAAAAGTTAGCAAATACACAATTTGCAACAATAGAAAATGGATGCGAGTATACATTTCCTAAATTTCCAATTTTATCAATTACTCCACCCTCACCTACTGTTAGTGTCGTAAAAAATGGTGCTATAATTATAATATCAAATACTAAAAACAAAATAAACATTGCAAGCATTTGTCTTTTAAAATCTAAATCTCTCATATATCAAAACCTCTTATAAAAATATAAATTAAATTAACATGTCATCTCCACTATTTAAAATATCATCTATACTTTTTTCCTCTTTTACTTGTTGTTTTTCTTCTTCAGTTACTTCTTTTTCTTCATCGTCATTTATTTTTTTAATTTCTTTCTCATCAACAGACACTGGTATTTTTTTATCGCCTTCTATTACTTCTATTTTCTTTGCTATAATTTCTTTTTCTTTGTCTTTTTCTTTTTTTCCTTTAATATCTATACTTCCTATTTGTGCTGATGCTTTAGAATTTACTTTTAGTTCATATTGTCCGTCTTTACTTAGTACATCTAAACTAATAGCATTAACTGTTACTTCACTCATATTAATTTCCTCCATAATTTTATATCTAATTTAGTTTTAACTCAAGTACCACATAAGGTTTATTTGGCATAATCTTACATCTTCCTTTAACATTGCCTGTTTTTTCATCCATATAAAGCGTTGGTTTTACTTCATTTCCACTTTCAGTATCAATTATTGCAAAATTTCTTTTCAAGTTTGGCGTATATTCTACCTCTTTATACTCAATTCCTTCTTGATTTAAAATTGAACCGTATTTTAGAGGTATATTACTTTCTTTAATATTAAATCCACTAGATGTAAGTTCGCCTGTACTAAGTATTGCTTTTGAAGGTGTAAGTGTTAAAAGTACCATTAAATCTTTATTAGTGCCATTCTCATTTATAACATTAAATAATTTCTTACTTTGACCATTTACATCAACTGTGACAGGATCAACTTTTTGTAGTGATAACATAGTGCCTCCATTATTTAGTGCGTCTTCATCTTTATTTACTACAAAAGCAATAGTATTCATTCCAGGCATATCCATTATTTCAAATTTATTTGATTTTAAAAAATCCATAGATCTTCCTCTTTTCTATATTAACTTTGTCCACTAACTGCTGGTGCTACCTTTGCTACTCCAACTCTTACTGTTTTAGTTTGAGCATTATAGACATCTTTTGAAAGATATCTTGTTTCAATTACTTGACCATTTAATTTTTTTATAAAATACGCTTCTGATGCATATCCATTTACACCATTATATACAACTTGTTGTTGTCCTTCTGGCATAGAAGCATCTTGAATATACTCAGTTTTATAATTTACAGTATATAAGTAATTAGACTTAAGTTCTATATCATATTCTACTTCTTCACGAGTTCCATAAAAGCTTATATTCATTTCTCCAGAACTACTAAATGATGTAACTATCTTTAATGGATAATTTCTAGTATTTTTAAATTTAAAATCAAGTACATCACCATAAACTGTGGCATCTAGACTTGGTCTAACATATCCAACTGGCAAACCATGTGCATGTCTTTCAACTATTTCAAGATTTGCAAGTAATGCTACATTGTATAGTGTTGAACTTGTTTGACAAATTCCTCCACCCATTTCATTTACTACTCTTCCACCTTTAAATATTGCAGCTGACATATATCCTTTAGCAGCAGTTGTATCTCCTATAATAGCATTATAAGAAAATACTTCACCTGGCATTATAATTTTGTCATTTAAGTATCCAAGTGCAACTTTTAAATTATTAGCCCTCGCATATTGACTAGCATCAAAGTATGTAGTAAGTCCTGCTATCTTTTCTAGACATAAATCATAAGATAAATCTCTTAATTTAACCTCTGGAGCTATAAAATTTAACTCAAATTCAATTTCTTTTCCTTCTACTTTATTTTCTTCTTTATCTAGTAGACTTTGAAGTGCATTTACATCAAAATCTATTCCATATATTTCGTTAGTTATTTCAATAGGTTTTTTTGAAGTATCTACACTAGCATCTCTTGGCTCTCTTTTTACACCCTCATATATTTTTGAAGCACTTAATCTGTCAGGTATTTTATCATAGACTTGAAGTATTATTTCAGTGCTTTCACCAATTTTTATCTTATCTAATATCTCTTTTTTAGTATTTTCATAATCAAGAGATTTTCCAGTAGTTCCTCTTTTTATAATAAGTTTTTTATTTACCTCATCCACATTATAAGAGTCTTCTACAAATCTGCCATCAATTTCAACATCTAAATTTTTTAAAAATTCATCTAATACTTCCTCTTTGTACTTATAAATAGGGTCTATATTAACTTTATTAAATAGAGCTTTTAGTATGTTAAAATTATTAACAAATATATTTTTTTCTCTACCAAAAGAGAAAATTTCTTTTATCACGGCATCCTTATCTATTTGTAAACCAATCTCCTTAGAATTTAGAGATCTTAATTTTTTATCTTCTTGATAAAAATCAATATTAATTTCCTTTGAAAGCTTATCATTTTCAGCATCAATTACTTTTGATACTTCATCTGATGAAAAAGAAGACAAATCATGACCTAGTAAAAATACGTTCTTGTATACATTATTATTTACTTTGTTTACACAAACTATAACTCCAAAAGATATAATAAGAATTAATAATACACAAATAGATATTATCAATGCTATCATTTTTTTTGACATTTTTTTAGTGCTTCTTACAGTTGTGGAAATTTTATTATTTTTTTCCTCTACTTTTTCCTCTTCTTGTTCTATTTTAGTATCTGTTTGCTCAACTGTTTTACTTTCCTCTGCTACCGCTTCTTTTATATCTTCTTTCTCTTCTTTTTTTATTTCATTTAATTTTTCTTCAGATATAGTTTCAACTTGAATAGTTTCCCCGGCTTCTACGCTATTATTTTTTACTTTTTCATCCTCACTATTTTCCATAAAACACTCTCCTAATGGTTTACATATAAATATTCATATTTTAGTATATTACATATATTACAAATTGTCAACCTAATTATAGTGAAATTATATAAAAATAAAGAGATAATTACAAAAATCATCTCTTTATTTTATAGTAAATTTGTAAGCCGGATTCTGTTTCAAATAGTCATTTATCTAGAATGTATATCACTATACATTTCAAGCCACCAACCACGGAAGATGACGGGCCGTCTTAGCCTTCCTATCTTGGTGTTGCACCAGGTGGGGTTTACACTGCAAATATGTCACCATAAATGCCTGTGAGCTCTTACCTCACATTTTCACCCTTACTATTAAAAATAGCGGTTATTTTCTGTTGCACTTTCCTTAAAGTTTCCTTCACTAGACGTTATCTAGCACCCTTGCCCTATGGTGTCCGGACTTTCCTCTTAAAATCAAAGTTTCAAGCGACTATATCATCTACTAATATTAATTATAGCACAAAATACAAATAAAATAAAGCATTTTATTAAAATATTACCTCTGTACCACCAGTTCTAATTGCTCTTACAAAAAATCTTGTTCCATCACTTGGATTATCACTATCACAAGTATAAATTTGTAATTGTTCACCTCCATAATAAGTTATTAGATTTTTTTGGTTATCTATATCAAGCAAAGTTGTTCCATGAACATTTAGCTTTGCCTTTTTGGCCTCAGTAACTGTATAATAAAAATTGCCGTAATTCGTGCTAATTGTTATAATACTACCCAACTTTATATTTTTTAATCTTCCAAGTGATTTATAGTTATGACCTCCCATTAATATAGGTCTACCAAAACCTGGTAGCATAGGATTTACATATACACTAGATATAGCATCTTGCATTGCTATATCATAGCTATCGACCAAACTTTGAGTAAGACCAAATACCACCCTTGTGTATATTTGACAAGATGGTATGCTAATAGTAGCAAATAGATCACCAATATTTGGAATTTTTATTTGACTCGCATTTATTTTTGTTATACTATTAAGTTTATTAGTATTATATAAAGAACTACTATCAGCTTTTTTAGGTTCTTCAAGAAGTTTTTTATATACTTTTTCAACATAAAGTTCTTTGCTTTCTTGAGGTGTATCACTTGTTTCAAGTTCTACTTCATAATACTTAGAAACCTGTGATATTCTAAGCCTTCTAATATTATCACTAACTTTTGGAATTATTGTTATTCTTGTCCCCTTGCAAGCACTATCAAGGTATTTACTTATAAGTATTACAATAAATATATAAATTATTCCACATACTATTTTTTTAATATCTCTTTTTTCTTGCAATACATTGTCACCTCACGCTAAATTCATTATATATTTAATAAATAAAAAAATCAATAAAAAAGCACTTAATTTTAAATCAAGTGCTTTATGTTAAAATTAATTAGTATCTAAGATAAATATTAGGACCTGCAAATTCAGCTGTTATACCATACTTTTCTTTTATATTTTTTATAAACCTAAGTTTATAGATTGCAATTGCTCCCTCCTTAATTGTAAGATTATCAAAATTTACATTATGGTCTGAAAACATTGCATTCATTTTTGAAAATTCACAACACTTAAGTTCTTCGTCTGGTTTGCTATATGCATCTACGGCACCTAAGAATTTAATCTCTTTTTGTGCTAAAAATACATACCATCTTCCTTTAGGGCATTGTTCCTTTACCATTTTTTCAATTCTTAGGGTAGCAGTATTTTTCATATTATCCTCCTAAAATAGTTATTTTGGAATTTGCTTTATCATAGCAATTTATAGTATAGCATTATAAAGCTCTATTGTCAACATAATTTTAATAAAAATAGGATTTAGTAAAAAACTAAACCCTACTGCTTTATTCTTCATCTTCTTTTGGAAGTTTTGCTATATTTATTACTTTTGAACCATCAGAAGTTCTCATTAATGTTACGCCTTGTGTATTTCTTCCAAGTACACTAATATCTTTTACATTAATTCTTATTATAACTCCACTGTCTGTAATCATCATAACATCATCTGTATCATTTACGATTTTTATACCAATAATGTGACCAGTCTTAGAAGTTGTTTTATAAGTTAGTACACCTTTACCAGCACGAGCTTGTGTCCTATATTCTTCAACTTCTGTACGTTTACCAAATCCATTCTCAGTTATTGCTAAAATATATGCGTTATCTGAAACTACTGGTTCCATTCCGACAACCTTGTCATCTTTTGAAAGTGTTATTCCCTTAACCCCCATAGATGTTCTTCCCATTGGTCTTACATCTGTCTCATCAAAACGTATAGAAAGACCACTACGAGTAACCATTACTACATCACTTTTACCATCAGTAAGTCTTACATCGATTAGTTCATCGCCGTCTTTAAGTGTAATTGACTGAATTCCTGATTTTCTTATATTACTGTACTCTTCAAGTTTAGTCTTTTTAATAATACCATCACGTGTAGCCATAAGCACATAAACATCTGCTGTATAATCCTCAACTGGCATTACTGCTGCAATCTTTTCACCTTGTGATAATTGTAATAAATTTACTATTGCAGTTCCTTTTGCTGTTCTTGAGGCTTCTGGAAGTTCATAAGCTTTAAGCCTAAATACCCTACCAAGATTTGTAAAAAACATTATATAATTGTGAGTTGAAGTTATAAATAAATGCTCTACAAAGTCTTCCTCACGTGTACTCATAGCAGTAAGACCTTTACCGCCACGTTTTTGGCTTCTGTACACATCTGCTGCTATACGTTTTATATATCCTGCATGAGTTAGTGTAACTACATTAGTCTCTTCTTTTATTAAACTCTCAACATCTATTTCACCTGCTGCATGAGTTATTTCTGTTCTTCTTTCATCGCCATATTTTTCTTTTAACTCTAGCAACTCATCTTTTATTATTTGTTTTACTAATGCTTCACTGCCAAGAATTTCTTTTAATTTTTTTATAAGCTCAATTAAGTTCTTATATTCTTCTTCTATTTTTTCCCTTTGTAATCCTTGCAAAGTTCTTAATTTCATTTCAAGAATTGCTGTAGCTTGAATTTCAGAAAGGCCAAAAGCTTTCATAAGTCTTTGACAAGCATCATCATACGCTGCCCTTATAATTTTTATTATTTCATCTATATTATCAATTGCTATTCTTAGCCCTTCTAAAATATGAAGTCTAGCTTCGGCTTTTTTTAAATCAAACTTTGTTCTACGAATAACAATCTCTTCTCTATGCTTTATGTAGCAAGCAAGTATTTCATTTAATTTTAAAACCTTAGGTTGTCCATCAACAAGTGCAAGCATAAGCATAGATTGTGAGCTTTGAAGTTGGGTATGTTTATATAATTGATTTAACACCACATTTGGATTAGCATCACGTTTTAGATCAATTACGACTCTTATTCCTTCTCTATCTGACTCATCTCTTAAATCAGATATTCCCTCAATAACCTTATCAGAAACAAGCTTTGCAATATTTTCTACCATTGCAGCTTTATTTACTTGATATGGTATCTCTGTCACTACAATCTTATATCTTCCTTTAGCATCTTCTTCTATTTCTGCTCTTGCTCTTATACATACTTTTCCTCTACCAGTTGTATAAGCATCTCTTATACCATCTTTTCCAAGAATTAAAGCACCTGTTGGAAAATCTGGCCCTTTAATATAATTCATTAGCTCTTCATTTGTTATATCTTTATTATCAAGTTGTGCTATTGTACCGTTAACTACTTCTGTCAAATTATGAGGTGGTATATTACATGCCATACCAACTGCTATACCATATGCACCATTTATAAGTAAAAATGGAAGTTTTGCAGGTAATACAGATGGTTCCTTAAGTCTATCATCATAGTTTGGAACCATATCAACAGTTTCTTTATCTAAATCTTGAAGCATTTCTAGAGAAATCTTCTTTAATTTAGCCTCTGTATACCTCATGGCAGCTGGTGGATCGTTGTCAACAGAACCAAAATTACCATGTCCATCTACTACCGGATATCTTAGTGAAAAATCTTGTGATAATCTAACAAGTGCATCATATATTGCAGCATCACCATGTGGATGGTAATTACCCATAACATCTCCTACGATACTTGCTGATTTTCTATATGGTTTTTCTGGCCACAAGCATAATTCATTCATAACATATAAAATTCTTCTATGTACTGGTTTTAGTCCATCTCTTACATCTGGAAGTGCACGAGATACTATAACACTCATAGCGTAATCTATATATGATCTTTTCATTTCTTCTTCTAGCACTACTGGAACTATTTTTCCTTCGTTTTTTACCTCATTTTCGTTCATTATATTACCCCCATATAAAGTCTAGCTTAATTATACAGGAATTTTTTTAAAAAAGCAAGTTAAAATTATTGAAAAAATAATAATTTATGGTATAATTGAAAATACAATAAGAGGCATAAAAGGAGTAATATATGAAATACAAAAATTATTATGAAATACTAGGGGTAAATAGAAAATCAACCCTTCAAGAAATAAAGCTTTCTTATAGAAAACTTGCAAAAGTTTATCATCCAGATGCAAATAAAGAACCCGGTGCTGAAGTGATGTTTAAGGATGTAAATGAAGCTTACGATACTTTAACAAACGATGAAAAAAGAAGAAAATATGATAGACAAGTCTCAAAACTTGGCTATGGAATGACAGACAGTGATGGTTCTCTTTTAAATGTAAGATATGAAATAAAATCAGGAGTTAACGCACTAAATGATATGCTAAATACTATACTTGGTTTTAGAAAAGATGAGGGAAAAAACTTTGGCGATATATATAATGGTCCAAAAGAAGATAAAAAACAGACTAAACAAAAACCAAAGCGTGGTAGTGATGTTATAACTAGCTTAGAGGTATCACTAGAAGAAGGCTTTTATGGAGCTGAAAAAAAATTGCTTATCAAAGGTTTTTCAAAATCTACTATATCAGTAAATGTACCAATAGGAATAAAAAATGGAGATAAAATAAGACTTGCAGCTCTTGGTAATGCTGGAAAATATGGTGGAAAAAATGGTGATCTAATAATACATGTAAAATTATTACAAGATAATAATTACCATTTAAACGGAATTAATTTAGAAAAAGAAATTGAAGTTTCACCTGCACTAGCAGCAGTTGGTGGAAAATCTAAAGTAATATTATTTGATGAGAAAGTATTTTTTGATATTCCAAAACACTCAAATGAAAATACTAAAATCGTAATTAAGGAAAAAGGATATATTTCAGAAGATGGTATGAGAGGAGACTTAGTTATAAGATTAAAAATCAAAATGCCAAACGATATTTCAGAAAGAGAAGAAAAATTATATGAGCAGTTATTAAAACTAGAAAATAAAAAAAATATTAAGGACTAAAAAAGGGACTTTTTTTAAAAGTCCCCTTTTTTAAAATTTTGGCACATAACTTTCTTCATCTTCTCCTAGTTCTTGTATGTATCCATTTGTAAATCCAAGTTTTTGCATATATTCATACACTATGTCAAGCTCAGCTTTGGTTATTTTTCTATTTATTAAATTATCTTTTTTTGCTAAATAAGTTGGAAAATATTGTGACATTACACTAATATATGTATTATTTCCTAAATTATCTGCTATCCATTTTAAAACTAATTTGGAGTTAATTATATTATTTGGTAAAATTAGATGCCTTATAATAAGCCCTCTTTTCATTATTCCATCTTCATCAAATATATTGTTTGCTACTTGTCTTTTCATTTCAATAAGGCAGTTTTCCACATTTTGCACATATTTATCTGCATTTGAATATTTTTTTGAAAGGACATTACTTGCATATTTAAAATCAGGCAAATAAATATCAACTATTCCATCTAAATCTTTTATTACTTCTAAATTTTCATATCCGACTAGTGTTATAAACAATTGGAATGTTTAGCCCTTTTCTTTTAGCACGAATTATAGCCTCTTTTATCTGATATACATATATAGTTGGACTAACTAAGTTAATATTGTTTGCTCCCATTTCTTGAAGCTTTAAAAAAATATCTACAAGTTCATTTATAGTTATAAATTTTCCTATCCTCTCTTGACTAATCTTATAATTTTGGCAAAACTTACAACTAAGTTGACACGAAGTAAAAAATACTGCACCAGAACCGCATTTTCCACTTATACATGGTTCCTCCCACATATGTAACATGTGTTTACTAATGCATATATTATTATCCATTTTACAATATCCAAGTTCATGCCTATTTCTATTAACCATACATTTTCTTGGACAACACTTGCAGCTATCTAACTGTTTTATATAATTCATATAACTCCTTTTAAATTAAAAATCTGTAATGTATAAATTTTATACAAATTACAGATTTATCTATTAATTAATTTTTCTTTTCTTTAGTCTTATATCTTCTCCTACAAATCTATAAATATTAAAGTTTCCTATTATTCTTGACACTACACGTTCGTCATATAAATTATATAATTCATTTAATGACAAATTAGTAGAAATAACTATTTTTTTACCATTTAGCAGTCTTGTATTAATAACATTAAATAGCTCAGTAAATTTCATGTTAGACATAGTCTCAGTACCAAGATCATCAATTATTAAAAGGTCTGAGTTTAATATCTTTAAATATTCATTTTTAGCCTTACTATTTTTATCAAAATCGAATTTATACTCAATTATTTTTTCCATTAAAATTGGTGCTGTTTGATATATAACAGACTTACCTTTTTTTATTAAATCTTCTGCTATTGCACTAGCAAGAAATGTCTTACCAAGTCCTGTATTTCCTGTAAAGAGTAAGTTTTTTTGTGATTTTACATCTATGTTTTTGCAAAACTTTTTTGATTCATCTAAGATACACATCATATTATCTAGTGGTGACTTATCAATTCCATATTTTTGCTTATCAATGTTTTTAGAATAATAACCTAAATCAAAAGTGTTAAAATTCTCATCATTTAATTTTAATATTGTAGATTCATTATAAGTTTCATCAATAATCTTTTGCTCAAAACATGTACATATTTTCTTTGTACCATCCTCATTTTTTATAAGGCCTGTATCTTTACACAATTTACAATCATACCTAGGCATAAAATCTTCTTTTTTATAACCTAATTTTTTAAGTTCACTTTGATATTTTTCATCCAATTCTTTTAGTTTTATATTTAGATTTTCTTTTTCTATTTCACGTTTTATTTTGTCTTCACCTAAAAGTAACTTTGCAGACTTAATAGCAGTTTCATTTATTTTATCTTTTATTTTTCTTAGTTTTTCATTTTTATCTAGCAATTCTTTTTCTTTTTTATATGCTTCCATTAACTTTAAGTCATGTTTTTTTTCAAATTCCCTTTTAACTTTAAAATAAATGTCACTATCCATAAAATCACCGCCTCAATTAAACATTATCATAAAAGTCATCTAAGTTATCATACATTCTTTGTGTATAATTTTGAAATTTAGTTTTTGCCTCTTCCTTTTTTACATTTTTAACATCAAATACTTTTTCTTCATTTATCTCTTCTTTTGTTTTATATCCCTTTTTATGCCAGTTTGAAAGTATTCCATTAACATAGCTAATAGTTGGACTAGATTTTGATACTGTCCTTTTTAGAGCTTCTTCTATCATATCAAAATCATAAGAAAAGTCTTTTACCCAAACATCTATGTACTGTTCTTCATATGTTGTTAAATTTCTTTTCAAATTTAATGATTTAACTATTTTTTGCTTAATTTTTTGGATCTTATCATAGCTTTCAAAATGCTCTTCAAGCTCTTCAAAATTCTTGACTCCTGCCTTGTACCAACCTTCAGCCACAGCATGTACATATTTTCTATTTAATGCTTTTTTCTCTTGGCAATAATGGAAAAGTGCTATCATAACTTCCTCTGAGAATTTATAGTTTTCAAACATAGAGGCAATGTCACTATACCAAGTAAGTGACATCATAGATTGAAAATAGCTATCACTAATAGCTTTTGCAGCCGCAATTCTTCTTTTTTCTACTTCCGTTTGGGCTTTTGACATTTTATTTTCAAGTTTTGGAGTATACGCCTTATTTATCTCAACTTCTCTTAAGTCTATTATTGTATAACCTCCAGATATTTTTGCTATAAGTTCTTCTGCTTGAAGTCTTTCAAGACTTAGTGATAATTCACTATCTGTTATATATAAAACTTTTGCAATGTCTTTTAGTTCAAATTCTTTTTTTGTGCTGTTTAAAAAAACTAAGTATAAATATACTTTAAGATCTATTCCCTCTAAACTTGGCATATTGTTTATTATAAACACTTCTGGTATTTCAATATTTCCAAGTTCTAGCTTACTTTTTTTTTCAATTTTCATAGCAAAATATCTCCTATTATTCAAGAGATATTATATCATTTGAACTAAACTTTTACAACTATTTAAACTAAATTTTATATACTACTTTTTTCCTATTTTTATAAAATTTAAATTCACGTGTATAAATCCCTCTTTTAATAAAAAAAATTATTATTGTTATAAACATATCAAATACACTATCTTGACTAATATCTGAGAGTACAAACATAGCACATATTGGTATACAAAATATTACAAACAAATAAAACTTTATTTGTAGCGATATATTTATCTTTGTAAATATAAAAAGAAGTACACATATATATATTCCTATAAAAGTAAGTGTTTTATAATCAATTAGACCAAGCCACTTATTTTTTCTTTCAAAATTTACATATATTCTTTTTTTATTAATATAAGAATTATTCATCTATTTACTCCTTAAAAATATTTTTATTTACTTCATCTTTTGAGAATTTAGAAAAGATTTCTTTTGTAAAATTATTTAATTTATAAATTATATATATAGTACCAACAAGTATTATTTTATACATTATGCTATTTACATCTTTATACATAAGAGGCACTACAAGAATTATTTTTATTATTACTTGCAAAAGTAAACTTGTTACTAACATTTTAACCCATGTATAAAAAACATTTTTAGTTAAATTACTAAATAATAAACATAGTGCAATAGGCGATATAATAATTAAAAATATAATTGTTACATACCTTAGGCAAAAATTTATCAAAATAGTAACAGTTCCAAAAGATAGAACGCCTTTTATAACACCATCCAAACTCAAAAAATCAGATTTCATAAAATCTTTTATATTTAAAATACTTTCTTTTAAATTTTCAAATGTTATTTCCTTTTGTGCTAAACCTTGGCATAATTTTTCAGTTGCCTCAGTAAGTGCTTGATTTAAATTTAGAATTTGTTCTATTAAATAATAACTACTATTTACTAATAGTGTTATTAAAAGTAGCTTAAAAATTATATGATATATACTTTCAGCTTTATTTCCATTATACATTGATATAATCACTGTAAAAGTATAATAAATTATCAAGAAAAAAATAATAGAATTAGCAATTATAATAAAACCAGAAGAAGATATTATTTTGTTTATAGGCTCTTTTTGCAAAATATCTACATTAATGTCTACAATGCCATCTAAAACAGTATATATTTCTCCTTCAATTGATTTAAATATCTTTTCAAAAACTGCATTTAAGTTTTTTATTATATCTGTAACATTCATCTCTAAATTAATGCGTCCACAAATTTAATAATAAGATCAATTGAAAGAACAATAGCATATCCTATTATAGCATTTACTATAACCTTTTTTCCTATATTCATTTTTTCTTCATTTCCAAAGCTAAACTTTCTCATAAGAACGCCAGATGCAATAGCCACCCCAGCTGCCGGAGTAGCAAATTTAACTAAATAGCCTTGAATTTTTTTAAGTGCACTATTAATTTTAGTAACAAGTGTTGGATCTGTGGCACAATACACACAACTTGTAAACAAAATTATACTAAACATCATTGCTCCACAAAGTATAAATTTTTTTATACTATCTTTTCTTAAATCTTTATTGTTTAGCCTCTTTATAACTAATTTAAAACTCTTTTTATTTACTTTTTCATTTTTCATATTAACTCCCCCATCTTTTAAATTTCACTTTTTTTATAAATTTCATATTATATCCATCTGATATAACACACGCCGCCTCAAATGTCTTTAATTGCAAACTAAAGTATTCTTCATTTAGCACATATTCGTCTTTTTCAGATAATGAATAACTCTGACTAAGTGATGATTTCATATTCTTAAACTTTTTTAGCATTATACTATATTTACTATCTTGTCCACCTTCTGATATACTTAAAGTTTTATACTGCCTTTTTTCTTTTCCAATTTGTTTTATTATTTCTGATACTGTGTATGTATCATCATTTCTAAACCATATTTTGTTTACAAAATTTTGTATAATAACTCTTAGAGAATACTCATCTTGCAAATTATTTAAAAGAGAACTATAACTTTGCATACTAACAACATTTATGCATTTATATTCCCTTGATATAGAAAAGAAATTTGCATCCTCTTTATTTGCATATTCTTGATACTCGTCACAAATAAAAAACACCGGCATATTATATTTGTTTGATAACACCTCCTTTTGAAATTCTAATTTTATATATGTTGCTACAAATTTAGCTAGCTCTTTACTTTCTCCTATATTTATAGATAATAAATTTATATTTAAACCATCTAGCATGAAAGTATTTTTACCGCAAAATTTGTTTATGCTTTGCACATTTGAAGTAAATGGAGAAGTAATTCTTGTGATTTCTGATTTTATAATCCCAACTGTTCTATCATCTAGTCTTAAATACTCCTCTTTTATAGTAAATATAGCATTTTTAAGTTCATATAACTTACTGTCATCATATATACCGCTAAGCATTTTATCTTTTAATTCATCTATTCTTTTTAATAAATAACTTTTATCTAACACTAACTTTTGAATTTCATAAAAGCTAGGAAAATCTTTATATTCTCTTATCATTATAATAAAATCTTTAATATATTCTTGTGCTTTATCTAACCAATAGGAATCAGAATTCTTAGAGCTTGGACTTACTAATTCTAAAACAAGTTTAATACGAGATGAAAGTTCTTGAGCAGATATATTTTCCCTATCAAGCGGATTATAACAAAAATTACTTTTAAGAGACAGAACTTTAAGATTTTTGTTCATATTATATTTATCACAAATTTTGCTTACAGTATTTATAAAATTTCCTTTAACATCAATTATTAAACCACCTAGTTTATTTTTTATAAGCATATCTAAACAGTTTGATATAGCACTAGATGTTTTACCACTTCCTATACTCCCTGTTATTAATAAATTTTGATATAGTCCAGACTCACTTATATAAATACTTTGTTTATCACTAAAGCCTAAATTATAACGCATAGCACATTCTTCATTTGTACTTAAATTTATGGGTTGTTTTCTTGATATAAAATTTAGAATTTTGTTATAAAAAATAGAGATATTTGAATAAATGAAGTAATATAATAAAAGAATATAAATGTACTTAACATAGATAAAATTGTTCAAAAATAAATTATTAAGACAAATACTTTTATAAAATATGTTTACATATAAAAAATTAGAAAATATATATTTATATGTAACTGCTAAATATATAGCAGATATTGCCATAGATACAAGAATTTTTCCTATTATATTCTTGTACCATTCAGGTGTATTTATAATAGTAAAAAATTTACTTAAAATTGTATTACTTTTGTCTTGTTCAAAGTTGCAGTTAATACTTTGCAGATTATTCCTCGAAATATATTTTTTTAGCTTAGTGCCATTGCTTGAAAAAATAATGAGTTTATCAACAAGATAGTATAACTTTAATAGAAAATAAATAATAAAGATAAAAAAACTAATGACAAAAAACATATATAAATATCACCTTATCCGCATTCTAACACCATAAACAGCCAATTGTCAAGCTTTTGATGGCTTTATTACAAAACTAGTCTAATTTCGACAACAAAATTTTTTACCATTTTTAATACTTTTTTAAAAAAATATATTGACTTTTATCAAAAAGTATAGTATTATATTTAAGCAGTACATTTTATGGGCCATTAGCTCAGTTGGCAGAGCACTTGACTTTTAATCAAGTTGTCCGCAGTTCGAATCTGCGATGGCTCACCATAAAATGGCCCGTTGGTCAATCGGTTAAGACATCGCCCTTTCACGGCGGAGTGAGGAGTTCGACTCTCCTACGGGTCACCAAATATTGCTGGAATAGCTCAGCTGGTAGAGCAACGGTCTTGTAAACCGTAGGTCCTCAGTTCAAATCTGAGTTTCAGCTCCAATATAAAAAAGGATACTTCAATTAGAAGCATCCTTTTTTAGTTTTCTCCAAAGCTTATTAATTTTAATATTCATTTTTATAGCATCTACTATACTACTACTAAATGCTAAAATCCCTAAATTTCCATTTATAAGTATCTGATTTAAAGATTTTATACTTATTTTTTTACCGCTTGTAAAATTTATTATGTTAGTACATTCATAATAGTCTTTTCCCTTTCTTAATACTTTAATTCGGTTTTGAGTAACTAAATATAGTTTTTTCATTTTTTATCCTCCTTAATTATAAATTGGACTTGCTTTACATAGCACATTATTATTATATTCATAAACCATATTTTGTTTACAAAAAAATTGAGAATTATACATTCTCAATTCTTTTTATTGTTATTCTTCTTCGCTATCTAATTGTGATTTAAATACCTTAAATACTTTATCTGCTAAAGCTTCATCTGTTACTACATCATATACTTCTTCATCACCATCTTGATTAATTTCAAGTATCGTAACTTCTACATCATCATCACTATTTTCATCTTTTACTTCTGCTGCTATTAAATATTCTTTATTATTCTCCTCTAATGCAACTACATCAACGATTTCAAATTTAACATCTCTACCCTCTTCATCAGTTAGAGTTATTATTGGTTCAAAATCTTCTGGTAACTCCATATCTTCATGTGTATGGCCACATCCAGAGCAACAATCACATGAGTGTGTACATTCTACTTCTTCTTCATCAAAAAACATATTTTTTCCTCCTTAATAAATACATTATACATTAATATTTTAATTTTGTATATAGAAAATACTATTTTTCCTTTATTTCTATACCTACATCATTCATAATTTTAATAGTATCCTCACTTCTATCTTCGCCATTATAAGTTAGCTTGCCATTTTCAATTATTATTATTTTGTCATAATCTTTTACCATACTTGGTATAAATTCTTTTACTTTATCCCAGTCTTCCACACTTTGTAAATCTTCATCACTTTGTGGATCATAATACATACCAAGAGAAATTGATTCAAATTGCTTATTATTTACATACGCATCAAAATCTGTTTTAAATGTCAACATATCATCTCTTAATACTACCTTTTTAGATTTATTTATAGTATCTTGATCTTTCATGGTAAGTATTGCAGCACCAGAAAGTATTATTATAACAATAATTGTTATAACTAATATTATAAGTGATACACCATTTTTTTTAATCATAAGTTCCTCCTATTTATGTATGCTTGATAGATAACCCTCCAATATATAAGTTGCAGCTAGCTTATCAGCATATTCGTTTTTCTTCTTTTGTGATATATTTAATTCACGCATAGCTTTATATGCAGACACTGTCGTAAGCCTTTCGTCCCACAAAATTACCTGCAAGCCTATTTTATCTTCAATTAATTTTGATAGTTCCTTAACCTTTTGGCTCTTTTCTGATAGTGTACCATTCATATTTTTTGGATTACCAATTACAATTTTACCCACATCATATTTTTTCACAAGTTCTAAAATATGAGATATAAGTTTTTTATCATTACCGTTTATTACATAAGTATCAAGACCTTGTGCAGTAATCAAAAGAGGATCAGAGAGTGCTAGTCCCACTCTTACATCCCCATAATCAATTGCTAAAATTCTTGCCATATTTCACCTATAAATTTAAATATGATTTAATCATTTCTTGTAACAAGTCATCTCTTTCTATTTTACATACAAGTGCTCTTGCATTATTGTGAGAAGTTATATAAGTTGGATCTCCTGATAAAATATATCCAACAATTTGACTTACTGGCTCATAGCCTTTTTCTTTTAATGCAGCAACTACTTGTTCCATTATTTCTTTTACTTTGCTTACTTCCTCTTTTTGAGGAACAAAAACTGTTGTATTTTGATCCATAAAAATCACTCCTTTAATTACATTATCTTCATGGTATTTACATCAATCATACCATCAAGTGCTCTAATCATTTTTTGAATTTCTTTTTCTATATTATTTTGCTTTCTAAAAACATGCATTACAAGTTTTATATCAGGTCTTACTTCTTCATCTTCTACTTTTATAAAGATTGTTTTTAGTCTTGCAAGCATTCTTTCTATAACTTGTTGTGTGGTTTCAATTTCAGTATCTGGTATAGCAATTATAAGTTTAATTCCACTATATCTAATTAGTATCTGATTTTTAATAGCAAATTCTTTTATTGTGTCAGTAACACTAACTAAAAGCTGATTTCCTATATTTCTATTATATTTTTCATTTATTTCAGGAATATTACTAATAGATAAGACTACTAATACATTTGTATCATATTTAGAAAGTACATTTCTAACATTAGAATATAAATAGATATTATTATAAAACCCAGTTTGTTTATCCTTTGATTCAGCAAGCTCAATGGTATCTTGAAATTGAACCGTATCTAAAAATATTCCAAGGTTACTTTTTATTTTTGCAAGTTCATCTTTTGATATAGAATCAAAAGCATTAGGTGCCTCATCTTCCATTATCCAAAATCCTAAATAAGTATTATTATAATATATAGGTGAAAACATTGCAGACCTTATTTTTCTTTCAGTTGCACTCTGATATGATAGTGTCTTTTCAACTGTTGTTGTTAGATATTTTGAAATATTTTTATTTACATTAACCTTAAAATCATTGTCATCTGCAACATTTACTACACACTCTAAATATTCACCCTCAACATTAGTAGCCTTTGCCTCATATACATTTCCATCAAAAAGTGATATTGTAGAATATCTAGGTTTATATGTATCTAAAATTACTTTATTTAATTCTTCAACTTTTTTATTTGCAAGTATGTTAGTTCCTAAAATATCAAACATCTTTTGTATTACAGACACAGTAGAAATATTAGAAGATACCATCTTATAATAGTCTAGTTTCTTATTTAGAGATGACCTTTGAATTAAAAAATATGCAAGTGCTATTACTAATAATACTATTACTATTATTAAAAAAATATTCATACTCTACTCCTTTTTCATAAGTTATATAGATTAACAACTACTGAACTTCTTTTTCAAATCCTGAATTTTGTTGTTGGCTTTCTTGTCTTTTAAACATAGATTTAAATCCACTACTAGATTTTGGCTTATTTAAAGTAGGTTTTGATGTAGTTTTCTGATTTACACTTCCAATAGGATATATAGAGTTAATAAGTGCATATAATGATTGTCTAAAATCATCTGTAAATGATGCAAATTTATTGGAATATTTATAAACCATATCTATATATTTCTTATAGTTTTCCACATCAAAAGGTAAAATAAACGGATTTTTACTTGAAGCATCAAATAAAGTTTCAATTGTTTTAAAATCAAAGCTTGTATAAGTTGCAATTCCTTCTATTATTGCTTTTGATGTTAGTGAACATCTAACATGTTTATTTATAACTATTTTTACTTTGTTCATAGGTATACCACGTGATTTTAGTTCTCTTAAAAATAGCGTTAATTGAGGAATATTTAAAACATCCATGTCTTGAACTACATATATATCTTGACAAAGTCTAAAATAATCTATTGGTGTAGTAAAGTCTGCATCTATTAAAATAACATTATTTCTTTGGCTTACTGTCTCTATTACTTTACTTGCATTGTATATTTTCCTATCTTCACCTGGAAGTGCAGTATAAATACTTAATTTATCATAGTTTAGTGGCTCATTCATACCGTTAGAAGCATATTTTAAGCTTTCTGCTGCTATATTTCTTTTTCCCTCATTATCATAAGTATATATAGTATAAGAATCTCTTTTTCTTGTCACATCAACTATTGCTGTTTTTACTTTACTACGAGCAAGTGTTGTTCCTATTGCATTAACACAAAATGAAGTACCACATTTTGGAGCACCCACAAATACAGAAATCTTTCTGTAATCTTTTGGAACTTCATAGATATTTCTTACTACTTCTTTTTCGACTACTTGTGTAACTACTTGTGTTTCTCCCGGTGTTTCCTTTACAACAATTCTTTCTACCACTTGTGGCTCTTTTTTAGTTTCAGTTCTAGCTTGAGTTTGCTTTTGATCATTTTGCAAAGTATTTGCAGAAACTGCTGCTGAATTTACATTCTCTGCTGGAAGTGAAGCAATAAGTGATTTATATTTTTCATTATTAAAACTTAAATATTGCTTAACATCTGGTGGTAAAAACTTGATTATAACAGCAAGTTGTCCGTCTGTATATTGGCTTGCTATTCTATCAAATATCTCATTATATTTATCTGCAATACCATTTTGATTCTTATAATATGATATTATCCTTTGAAGCTCAATTTCTGGGACTTCATCAGTATTGTATACATTTTGTCCTACGACTTTATCATAGTATTTTTTTACATCCTTCTTTTGATAAGGTCTATTTATTCCCTCACTTACTTTGCCTTTTGTTCTATCTTGTCCTGTAAGAACTGTATATATACTTAAATTGAATAATTTTGATAAAAACTCGTCACCCAATTTTCTTCTATCAGACGCAACATAAACTATCTTTTTAGCATCAAATACATCTGTCATAGCATCTAAATTCTCAAATAAATACTCATCTATTTGTGCATAGTTATTTGTTGGAAACTTTTCTAATTCTTCTAAAAGAACTGCCCTATCATATTCGCCTGTTGATAGTTCTTGAATAAATTGTTTAAAATAATAAACATTTTTATATTCTATTTTTTCCTTATATTTTGCCTCATAAAACTCTACAATGCCTTTTACTGTATCATCGTTGTTAATACCAAATATTACTTTCATATTTTATCCTTCTTTCTAAAAAACTACAACTAATAATTATTAATTAATCTATATTTGAGTTGTCATTATAAAAGCATAACAAAGTGGCAATGCTTGTACTAGTGCTGTAAATATGGCAACTCCTACTATCAATCTTTGTCCTAATACTTTTTTTTCTAAATTTTCAGAACCTACTACATAAAATTGATATAGTGCATAAATTAATATAAGTATAACAACTGGCCAACTGTATTTTTGAATAAATATCATAACCTTTAGTCCTGTATCATATATCTTATCATTTGATGTAATATCGCCACTAGCAAAAACTACACCAGAAACAATTCCTAAAATTATCGCTATTATAATTGAAATTATTGCTACTTTTTTATAAACCATAAAAACCATCCTTTTTAAAACTTTTAACAATATAATTTTACAATAAAAAGTTAAAAATAGCAAGTAATATTTGTTTTTTTTTTATTTAATGAAAAAAAAGATTATCTACAAAACAATGTAGATAATCTACTACTTAAAAGCCGTATGATTTTACCATCTTTTTTACTGCATTTTTGCTCTTTTTAGCCATTGATTTTATGTAATTACTATTCATAACGCCTACAATTGTACCTGCCATCATTCCAAGCATTGCACCTTTTACAAAATTCATAAAGTTCAACTCCTCTCATCACTTTTATTTTTTGCATTAAAAAATTGTTTTAAACTAGAAATAATTTCATAAATTCCCATAAGTGCCATAAATACTAAAAATATTTTTTGTGAAATTTTTATATCAACAATTTTATTTAAAAAAACGCCAGCTATACTACCAATTATTATAAAAAAAATCAATTTTTTAAATATTTCAAAATCAATTTTTTTATTTTTTATGCTGTATATAGAAGAAGAAATACCAACTGCAATAAACATTATTAAATTATAAATTTGTGCTTGTTTAAAATCACAAATATTTATTATAGAAGATGCAAGTAAAAATATACTTCCTCCGCCAATTCCCATTCCTGCTATAAAGCTACATACTATGATAAATACGTAAAATAAAATCTCCATTTTTTTCCTTTCTTAAAAAAATAATTTATAAACAGAAAGCACTAAAAGTAGAATTCCAGAAATTAAATTTAACAGCTTTGAATCTATTTTATTCATAAATTTAGTACCAAGTATTCCTAAAATAAGTGAAATAATAAAAACAATTATTGATTTTATTATACTTATTTTATTAAATATTAGCATCCCAATAAGTGAGATTATACTAGATATTGAAAGTAGTATTATGCTAAGATTTCTTGACATATGTGTATCATACTTCTTTATAAATACTAGATAAAATATTAAAATTTGACCTGCACCAGAAGTCAAAAATCCATTTACAAAACCCGAAAAAATTCCTAAAAAATAAATCATAGTAATATTATTTGTTTATTACTATGATTTATAATATTTTTAAAAATTTTTCAAATATTTTTTAAAATTTTTTAATTTTTACAGCATTTCCACTTTCTAATAAATCCACATGATTTAGGGCTTTGCCAGTTCCTATTGCAACACAAGACTGTGCATCTTCTGCAATCATAACTGGGATATTTAGTGTTTCTTGCAAAAGCCTATCTAGACCATATATTAGTCCGCCTCCGCCTGTTATGTAAATTCCCCTCTCTGAAATATCTGCCGAAAGTTCTGGTGGTGTTTCTTCTAAAACTGCATGTACTCCTTCTATTATAGAATACGAACATTCTTTAAGTGCTTCAAGCATTTCAGAAGATTTAATCTCTATTTCTATTGGTAAACCAGTAGTAAGATCTCTACCTTTTACTAACATTTTATCATCTGTTGGTCTTGGATACATACAACCTATATTAATTTTTATATCTTCTGCTGTCCTTTCACCTATTATAACATTTTTATTTTTCTTTATATACTTAATAATTGCTTCATCAAATTTATCCCCTGCAACTTTTAAAGATTTACTTTTTACTGCACCGCCAAGTGATATAACAGCTATATCTGCTGTTCCACCTCCGATGTCAACTATCATACTACCATATGGTTTTGTTATATCTATACCAGCTCCAATAGCTGCTGCTATTGGTTCCTCAATTAAATATACTTTTTTTGCTCCAGCATGAGTTGCAGCATCTATTACAGCTTTTTTCTCAACTTCTGTAACACATGAAGGAACACATACCATTATTTTAGGAGAAAAAATAAAATGTCCACATGCTTTTGATATAAAATATTTAAGTAATTTTTCAGTTATTGTATAATCTGATATTACCCCATCTTTTAGTGGTCTAATAGCAACAATATTTCCAGGTGTTCTTCCAAGCATCTTTCTTGCTTCTTGTCCAACGGCTAAAACCTCATTTGTGTCTTTATCTATTGCAACAACTGATGGCTCTCTTAACACTATTCCTTTACCTTTAACATATACAATAATTGTAGCAGTACCAAGGTCAATACCTATATCCATGTTAAACATATAACTCCTCCTTGCATTGCAATTATATTACATTTTTGTTTCATTTGCAATACATTAGATGAAAGTTATTATTTTTATTTTATTATTAATTTGCTTTCTTTAATTCGTATTTTATTTTTGTCGCCATTCCTCCTCTTATATGTCTTTCTTCTTTATTATGTTCTAATACTTTTCTTGCTTCTCTTGCAAGGGAAGGATTAATTTTTTCTAACCTTTCTGCTATATCTTTATGCACAGTGGATTTACTTATATTAAATTTTTGTGCAGTTTGTCTTACTGTACTTTTAGTTTCTATTATATATACTGCTAATACCTTAGCTCTTTCTTCAATATCTATCATACCTTTACCTCCACTCATATTATTATTTTATTCTACTTTTCCTAAAATATGCTTGAAGGGTCTATTAGCTGGTTATCTTTATACATCATAAAATGTATATGTGGCCCATCTTTTATTTCTCCTATTGCAGTTTCCCCAACCTCTCCTATTTTTTGTGATTTTTTTATACTGTCTCCAACATTTACATATAATTTATCACTTAAATTACAGTAGCAACTTATATAACCATTTATATGTTCTATAACTACTGTTTTTCCAAAAAATGAATCATCATATATCTTTGATACTTTTCCTTCTTCTATTGCACTTACTACTTGTCCAATAGATGCAGATATATCAACTCCATTATGTATTTTCCACATATCAAGTGTTTTTGAATATATAACACTATCTATCGAATATATTTTTTGAATTTTTCCACCAACTATTGGGGACACAAATTCTAACTTTTTTTCTTCTTTTTTAGGCGTTATGATATTTTTAACACTATTTATTTTCTCTTCTACTTTATCTACACTTTCTTCCTTTTTCTCTTCATTTATAAACTCCTGTCTTTGCTTTACTATACTTACTATTTCTTGCTCTGTTTGTTCGTTAGTGTTATTTATGTTACTATTTTCATCTATATTATCTTTATTATCATTTGATATATTACTAAAAGCACTCAAGCTAACATAACTCTCATCTATTGAATCTTTATATGTTTTACCTGTAAGATATATACTTCCTCCACACAGCAGCATCATAAAAAATAGTAGTGCATAATAATTTAATCTAATTCTTTTTTTGTTTAAGAATATATTATTTAAAAACTCTGATAAAGTAATTTTACTTCCCTTTCTTCTCCATTTTTTATTTTCATGTGGTTCTACTACTTCATTGCTGCTATTTGCATCCTTTATACTTTTTTGTCTTCTTCTTACCTTTGTTTCAAACTCTAAATTATCTAATTTATCCTCTTCTACTTCATTTTTTCTCTCATCTTGCACCTTACCTTTTTTAGACAACCTAATAAATTTTTTTAAAAACTCACTTTTAAACTTTACCCTCATATTAATTTCTCCTTTGTTTAGCAGCTTGTCTTATATTTTAATATAAAAAAAGCTGTGACTTATTATATATATATTCACAACTTTTAAAATTTATTACTATTTTTTTAGATTAATCAATTTTTATTACATCTACACCTGTATAATAATGTTTTATTATATCTATATAACTCATACCACTACTACCATAATAATCTGCTCCAACCTGACTTAAACCAAGTCCGTGTCCATTTCCAATAACATTAAAAATCACTTTTTCATCCCTACACTCTACATTAAACAGCGTTGAACGCAAAGAAAATATAGTTCTTAATTTTTCAGCAGATATTAAATTCCCACAAACAGATATATTTTTAACTCTCCCACTAGATGTATATTCATTTATTTTTACATCTTCATTATCTGAAATATTTTGTATATTTAGACTTAATTTCTCATTTAATCTTTTAATAAAATCTTCATAACTTATCTCAACTGTACTTTGTCTATTTGCATACTCCTCGCTTTCATTGTTTTCAACTGACACTAAATATGGTATTTGTTCTTTTCCCCATATTTCCGTTGAGCTTTCTGTTCTCACAGGACTGCTAGCATGAAAATATGCTCTTATATACTGTCCATTATATACGATAACTTCATTTTGAGTGCTAACAACTGCCTCATTTACATTATTAAAATATTCCCTCCTTAAATTTTCATCATACCCTTTTCTTGCCCATATATTAAATATTTGAGTTTTGTTATAAAAAGCTTGGCAATGTGCATAATTATCACATATATCTGCTCCATCACCTTCTCCACCGTATTGCATTTTTCTATAAAGATATGTCCTTGCAACAACTGCTTGTGCTCTTAAAGCTTCAATATTATAATATGGTGGCATTTCAGAGGGCAAAACGCCCCTTAAATAATCGTTTACATCCATTGCAATAATTTCTCCTGTTGAACATATTTTAACTCTTATTGTCTGATTTGCCTTATATTCAATAATATCTTTTTGTTCTTGTAAAATTTCATTTTCTTTTTGCTCTTGTTCTTTTCTTTTATTTTCTTGTCCTATATTTTTTAATACATTTATTATAATTAATGCTGATAACAAAATTATTAAAAAACAGCTAACAAAAAATATTCTTTTTTCTAAATTCAAAACTTATCCACCTAATGATATTATATTTATTAATAACTTTATTATTATACTTTTTATTAATAAAAACAAAAGTCGAAATAAATTTAATTATTTCAACTTTTTTATGCTATTATAACAAAAAATGCAACACTACATAATAATTTTTATAATTTTGTAGTGTTACATCTATCTTTGATGATTAATTATCAGTTATGTAAATATATACTATTAACCTCAACTGTAATAGTACCCTTAACACTTGCATGAGAAGCAGAAAATAAATAAATATAATACTTCCCGTTAACCCCACTAATACTAAAAGTTTCTTTTCCCTCAAACACTTCACCAGTATCAAAAATTCTAGCTCGAATACCTCCTGGAGTATTATCAATTATTGATGCATTATAATCAACCGGCTTTTCATCTAATAGTTTAATCCAAAAAGCAGTACCATAATCGTCGTTAGTAACATTATAAATTTTGTAATCTATATCCATGTATTTATAAAGTGATAAGTCAACTTTATTAGTAGTATAAAAATTACCATTTCCATATTTAGTAGTAGAATTATCACCAAATTGTAAACAGTTAGAAAGATAGTTATAAAAATGTCCGCCATAACTTGACCAAGAGTTATATATTTTCTCAGATTTATCTGTATATATATGAGTACTCCATCCACCAGTTACATTTTTACATAAATCTCCCTTATTATATAAGTATATATCACTAACTTTCCAAATTGCATATAAGGTTATAGTAGATCCATTAACATTTGTTAGATTTGAAACGCTTTGACTATTAGAATATGTCGTCCCCGTACCATCAGCATTTGTATTCCAACCGGTAAATGTATAACCTGTTTTTGAGTATCCATTCGCTGTTAGATTTTTTGCTACACCATATGTATGGATGCTACTTGCTGTACTTCCTGATGTTGCTCCATTTCCATTATACGATATCGTATATGTTATAGCTGATGCATTTGCAGTGTTTACTATATTGTAATTTGGCATTGTAAAGCTATATGTTTTTGTAGCATTTGGGATAGTTCCTGTCCATGAACTCCATGTATATCCTGCATTTACTTGAGCGTCTATTACTACTGTACTTCCATATTCATATGTACCTGCTCCACTTACACTACTTATTCCTGTGCCTTTATTTAGTGTAACTGTGTAAGAATTTCTTGTATAATACATATTTATTACAAGTGATCCATCACCTGATACTACTGCTTGACTTACTTGGATATTTGCTACTTGTGAACTAATATATGTAAAGCCTGGTATTTGTTTTACAAAGCTTGATACTTGTAGTATTTGGCCTGTTGTTCCTGTCTTATCTTCTGTGTTATAAAGCGAATATGTATTTGCTCCAACATTTTTTATATAATGATTTACTTTGTATTTCGTATTTGTACTTGCAATTGTATTTGCAGTATTTTCTACATTGTAATCTGGCATTGCAAAACTATATGTTTTTGTAGCATTTGGGATAGTTCCTGTCCATGAACTCCATGTATATCCTGCATTTACTTGAGCGTCTATTACTACTGTACTTCCATATTCATATGTACCTGCTCCACTTACACTACTTATTCCTGTACCTTTATTTAGCGTAACTGTGTAAGAGTTTCTTGTATAATACATATTTATCACAAGTGAACCATCTGCTGATACTACTGCTTCTGCAACTTCAATTGTTGCTACTTTTGAGTTACTATATGTAAAGCCTGGTATCTGTTTTACAAAACTTGATACTTGTAGTTTTTCTCCTGTTGTTCCTGTCTTATCTTCGGTGTTATAAAGCGAATATGTATTTGCTCCAATATTTTTTGTGTAATGATTTACCCTATATTTTGTGTTTGTACTTGCAGACCATATAGCATATAGTGTTATACTTTCATCTTTGCTATATGTACTGCCTGGTATGTAACTTACTATATTTGATGTACTAGATGTTGACCAACCAACAAAGTCATATCCTATTTTTGTTGGTACATCAGATGTTAAAACTAAACTTTGTGCTTCATACTTTATCTGACTTTGTGGTGCATTATTTCCTCCATTTGCATCATATCTTACTTCAAATGGTCTTGGTAATGTTTTTACATTTAAAACAGTATTTTGCTCTGATTCATTTCCAACATAATCAACTGCTTTTGCATAAATTACATATAAATCATTTGATTTTAAATTCTCTATTTTTCCTTCTTCTGCTTCATTATATATTTTTGTATAATTTATTCCATCTGCACTATATTTATATCCTGCAAGTCCACATTCAAGGTCATTACTTCCACTTGCCTTTACACTGATTTTATTTATATCTACTACTATATCGCTTTGGTCTAAATTTGGTTTTGTTGGTGGTGTTTTATCAATTGTTGTTATATCTTTTGAATTTGAAGCTGCCTCGTCATCGTCTTGTTTATTATACAGTCTTGTAATTATAGAAGAGTTATTTTCAATTTCTATTTCTTGTGTGTAATCTACAAATTCCTCGTCGCCTATTTTATATTGCAAAATATATCCTTCTGGTATTTCTCCTAGATAACTTAGACTGGCTCCTATATTATATCTTGTCCATTCTATATTTCCTACTTTTACTGTTGGTCCTTTTGGTGTTAACAAAATATTTACAATACCTTCTACTTCAACTGTATCATCTATCTTTATTTTTGCCTCTGTCGCCCATTTTCTTTCCTTGCTAGTTAGCATTTTTCCTCTTAAAGTAAGCATTCCTTCTGTTATGTATGAGTATTTTATATATTTACTTTTAACTAAATTGTAGCTATATTTTTTTATTTCATTAACATCAGTAATTTTTTTACTTATTATACTTTGATCTTTTATAAAATCTTTCTGTATTGCTACCCTTATTTCTTCATCAAAGTTTTTTAAGTCGTTCTTGTATTTTGCCTCTCTTGAGCTTTCCACTACATCACTATTGGTTAGACTTAAAATTACTATGCCTGAAAGTATTATTATTACTACTATTGTTACTATAAGTGTTATTAAACTTACACCTTTTTTCATATGTTTCCTCCAAGTTCACCACCAGTATACACTAAAAAAAAAAAAATGCAACACTACATAATAATTTTTAAATTATTTTTAGTATTGCATTCTAAAATTACTATTCCCTAAAATACACTTTATATACTTTCTTATTATATAAAAATAAAGACTGTTTAGCAAAGTATTTTTATGCTTTGCCAAAAGTCTTTATATAAATTATATTTCTATAATTTTTATTAATCAAAATCACTAGCTGCCCTGTTATCTAAATCAAATAAAGCTACTGTTCCTTTAATTTTTTGATATATATCATTATTTATACTCCATTTGCCTTTTGCAAGTTGAATAGATAAATTTCCATTAAGCTCAGATCCAGGAGTAGAAAATCCTAAATAGCCTTCATAATCCCATTGAGTTGTATTAGTTTGATTTTCCACATTTTTATCTGATGTATTATAAGAAATTACTATATCTCTTCCACTTGCTCTTTCTACAACTCCTATATAAAATATTACGCCAACATATCCATCTTGTAATTTATTATTTAAGTTTGTTTCACCTGATTTTACAAGAATTGTAGAATTTGGTAGCTTATATTCTCCATACCAAGATTGAACAAATCCATCATAGTTTGTACACATCATGTCATGTGTAAGCACTATACTAGAAGTATTTAAATTTCTCTTTTCTTTTGTAAAGAAATCTTCAACAGAAGTTATACCTAAATTTAAAACATTTCTATATCCATCATTTGGAGTAAATGATATTTGATATCCATTCAAGATATTTCCACCATTTGCAATATCTTTATATGTTTTTGATAAATCAACTTGACTTTGTGTTGCTTCTTGAAGTTTAACATACTTACCAGCTGCATTTTTATAATATGCATCAACATCTTCTATAAAGTTTTTACCATCTTTTGATATATAATATAGTCTAGGTAATATAACTATTTTTCTTGATTGATTTGAATCTGATAGATATCCTCTATAATATCCACTAGTTTTTAAATCAAAACTTATTCTATAACCAATTTTCGGAGCCTCAACATATGTACTGTTAGTATGCTTATATGGTCCAATTGGCAATGTATTTTTTTGGTTAGATACAGAACTATAAGAATTAGTAAATACATCTAATATTTTAAATCCTGAATAATAAACTACTCCCGTATTTTCATTAACTCCATTAGTGTTTTTTCTAAATACATTTTTATAATTAACATCTGTACAATCTGTAATTCTAAATCCATATACTCTACTTATATTAGTTGTAGTAAGTCCCCTACTAAGCTCAACCTCTGAAATGTAATTTGCATCATATCTAATTTTTGCTCCTAAATTTAGTAATATGCTGAATTGTTCATTATTTGTTGTAAGCCTTGTCTTATCACTACATACTAATTTTGATATTGTAAAGTATTCATTTTTATTATTTATTACTACTCGTAAAACATAGTTTAAAGCTTCTTCTATTGTAGGAACATTTTTAGTTACAGCTATAACTCTTATTCTATCTGTATCTATATTTACTTGTGATGTATTATAATTTGTGCCATTTTTATTTATGTTTGTACCAGTCGGAGTAAATTTTAAAGCACCTGCCTTGTCATATAAGCTTTCATCATCTGAATTTCTATTATTCACTTGTACTTTTTTTATGTACCATCCATTAGATTCACTATCATAAGCTTCAATAGGGAAATTAAATAAATATATATAATATTTTATATATGACTTTCTTTCCTTATTAGTAAGTTCATTTCCATATACATTGTCACTTTGTGCAAGTTTAGGCGTAACTTCTGATGCCACACCTACTTGTAAGTTATATATTTTCTCTCCACCAATTGTGTGTGATACTAATTCTTCTGTACTTTTTAAATCTGGTGTATCCATGGTAGCAGGATTTAGTATATTAACACCTGCAGTATTAGTTTGAGATTCTACTGACTTTGTTTCTTGTTCTATTTCACTACCAGCGTAGTTTTCTCTAATATAGTCATCTAGTTCAGACTTTGCATTTATTATACTTTCTATTTTATTTTTTACACCTTCTGCACATTGTATTGCGTCTGGTCCGGCAGAAGAACATCTTTGCCTTAAGATTTTACTTTCATATAAGTTTCTATCTTGAATTAATCCTTCAATATCGGAGTCTGAAAAATCTGAATTTGAAACAGCATTATTATATGCGTCTTCTTTTTCCGTGTCTGCTGCATTTAATCTCAAATGTCCATAATAATTGCTTGGTTTTTCACCTTTTTCGTTAAATACTAAAAAGTAGTTTTTATATAAAACTTTGGCTATTGATAATCTTTCACCATTATATTTATCGCCATCTGCTCTTAATTCCCCTGACTTGATTGGATCATACTCTCTTGAATTAAAATCATCTACCCACTCTTCACCGATCGAACGATTACCATTTCCAGAAGGTTGATCATAAAGTTTATTCAAAAATGAAGTTAACTCGCCTGAACTTGTGCTATAATAACCACCATTATCAACATAGTCTGGTCCATCTTCATCATATATTACTCCTTCATATTCAAATCTTGTTCTAATTTCATTTAACAATTTATCTGGTGAAATACCACTACTAGAAACTGATATTTCTTTTATAACATTCTCTTTATTACTACCTATAAGTTGAGTTGATTCTCCATCATAATTATTAATTGTTGCTCCACTTAGATAAAATCCTTTAAATCCTACAACTTTTATCTTTGCACACAAAAACTTAAATACTTGATATTTAACAGTCTTGTCAGCTGTTTTCATATTACATGGTGAACCATAACTCTTTTTTTCTGTTTCTATTTTCTCACCAACATGAACAATTATTGCATTTCCAAATAACTCTGGATTTCTACTTATAGCATCATAATATTTTTTTACCTTTTTTTCAGCCTTCTCCTTTTCTTCATCAGACATTACTGTATATCCATCTAAACTTGTAGTATATCCGCCATCATACGGTACTTCCTTACCATTTTCTACACATGTTCCTGCAGAATGATATCCTCCTTGTAATATATTTGGTGTACTTGAGTCAATAGCAATCTTTATTTCCTTATAATAAAATTCTATAGATTGGTATATCCCATATTTATCACTTATATAATAATGTGGAGCTTTTATTTGTGCTCTAAATGTCATATCAGTTGGTACAACAAGTGTTTTATTTACATATTCATAATCAGTACACTCTTCTGGATAATATCCAACATTTTCACCATCACATTCATTAGTTATAGTTGAATTATCAGATGTATATTCAAGTCTTGTACATACTTTAAAATCATCATCTTGTGATGGTGGTGGAGTAGTAGAATAATAATATGTCATTTTAATTTTTTTAACTCCATCTATCCTGCCTGTTGATATTCCAGTAAGTATTCCATCATATCTACCAGAAAATGTTTTTGGTTTATAAAGCAACTCACCATCTGCCCCATAAAATTCTATCTTATACTTACCATTATAATTGAAGTTTTCATTTGTACTCTCATCTTGATAAGAAAAAGTAAGTAGGCTGATTTTCAACTGTGTTTTTATTGTTATTCCTTTTGCTTGATATTTAGCAAGTATATCTGTTGTTCCTTCTTCATCTTTTACTACTACTCCATCTCCACCGTCCATTATTTCTACATTATTTCCTTCTCTTGCTATTGGAAGTGGTCTTTTAGTTTTTTCAACAACATGTTCTACTTCAATATTAACTTTTTCTTTTGCCTCTGCACTTTCATAAATAAAAGAAACTAACACTGGTTTTTTATTATCTGAATTAATGATTGCGGAAGTTTTTTCTATATCCTCTTGATCTTTAATTTTAGCACTTAGCTCATCATAAGTTTGGTCTTCTTCACCTTTGTAATACCTTAAACTTAAGTATTTATATATATATCCTTCCTTGTCTACTTTCTTTTTAGCATTTACTTCAGATGTATTCATATAAGTAGCCTTAAATTTTTTCCCTTTTAAGAGATTTAATTTATATTCTTCATACTTTTTCTCATTATCTGTATTTAAAGAATAATTAGTTGCATCTTCTTTATAATTGTTATCTTTTTTTAATACTGATAATGTTATATACCCATTACCATAATTTATTGCATGTTCTGGTTGATATATTTTTGGTTTTTCTTGCTTTGGTGCTACTTCTAAGTTTGTTAAGTTTCCATCTTTTAATTCTAGATAATCTACATAGACATGTTTTTTAACATCATCTTCGAATATTTCATAAGGTATATACAAAAAGTTATCATAATCATTAAGTACTGAATTTCCTCTTTGATAATTAAAGGTATCAGAACTAATCCCCTTAAGTCCAGCTAGCCAAGTTAAGTTTTTCAATTTACTTTCATAGTCCCCTATTGAATCAATTATCGTCTCTCTAGCTTTTGATAATACACTGTCAGGTATGTTTTCCTGTTCATAATACCCCTCTAATATGTTTATATTAGAATTTATTTGATTTACAATACTATTAGTATCGTCTTTGAATTTTCCTCCGTATACTTTTTCAACAAACTCCGATGCTGTTTTCATCTCTACTCCACCGGTATAAGCAGTTTTAGTTACAAACGAGAACCATATTTTTTTATATTTTTTTCCATCTATTTCGACATCTTCTACCCAATTGACCCATCCGTCTTCTGTACTATCATCAAATAATACAATTCTTAAATATCCTTTTGTTATACTATATTTATATATAACATTTCCATTCTCACACTTAAAACTACATCTAAAGTCTCCAAAAGAACTTGAATTTGAGACATCTGCCTTATATGATATTACTCCAGAATTTTCACTTTTAACGATTCTATATTTATCATACTCTTTATGTTTAAAATAATCATATGTAATGTTTTCGCCGTTAATTTCTTTATCGTATACATCTGCATACAAGACATTATAATTTCTTTCATTCGTGTATATTTTTAAATTTTTCTCATCATATACATATTGGTTTCCAATTCGATTTGGTATATATATACGTAGATATTCTCCTGGAAGAACTTCATAAGCATCATTATATAGTGACGTTTTATCTGACTGAAAAACTATTCCAGCGATATCATAAGAACCTGTAAGGCTACCTACTTCATGTGAAATTGGAATATATTCACCACGTTTTCCACCATTAGCTATAAATTGTTCATATTCAGCAAGTGAATTTGGACTAGCTTTTACAGATGTATAAAAAATAATGTCTCTTTCTCCATTATCTTCACTTTGACTTAAATCTGCAACATAATTTAATTTATATGCATATGTATTAGTAAAAAAAATATAGCAAAAACAGAGCATAAGTATAATTTTAATTTTTTTCATTATATCACCTTTTATCACAAATATAAGTATATATAAAATCTCAAATAAAATCAAGTAAAAAAGACTGAAATATAAAATTTCAGTCTTTTTTACTATTAATAGCCAAAAAGTTCTCTTCTTGTGGCTAAAAATTCCTCCATATACCATATCGGTACAAAGCCTGCAAATAAATCATTATCTGCTTTATATTTTTTAAATGTGTCATCACTTGGATCATAGAATATATATTCTGTATTTGTATATCCACAAAGAAGCATATACTTTGTAGAAGAAGAAAAATAAGTTTCTGAAGAATAACCTGATATTTTTGAAGTTGAGTCTTTATACATAACTTCAATTGTTTTTGGTTTATGATTTTCTTCAATAGCACATACTATAACATTACCTTTCCTTATATGTTGCTTTACTCCTTCAAAATTATCATAATAGCCTAGAAAAGGATCTCCAACAACATTATTTATTTTATTAACCTCGCAATAATCTACAAAAGTAGAAATTATTGTGTTATAAATACAGGGACTACCTAATATAAATTCCTTATGTGTCGGATCACCTATATACACCCCATTAATATAGGCATCTACATACCACTTTCCTTCCTTCCTATATGGTTCTCTTATAAATACATGCTCGAAGAGATCCTTTGGCATTACATCAATGCCATAATTTCTCATCATCATAGCAAGGCATACCATTGGTGTACCAGTAGGATATCCTACTTCCTCATTAGTGATCTTTTCGAAATCCACAATAAATTCACCATTTTTACCGTTCGTTTTAGCAGATTTAACAGTAGAATAATCGCTTTTGTATACCTTACCATTTATGACCTTTGCAGACTTTATCTTAAAATAGTATGTGGTAAAACCTTCAAGCTTTGAAACAGTGTAACTTTTCTTTGTTACATATCCAAGACTTTTATAGGTTCCATTCTTTGATGTAGACATATAAATATAGTATCTATCTGCACCATCAACTGCATTCCAAGATAAATTAATCTTAGAGTCACTTACGGTTTTGGCTGTTACCTTTGGTGCTTTTAAATTTACCACAGTTTTTGTAACCATGGATGAATAAGCAGAACGCTTGGTAACTTTGCCCTTTTGGTTTATGGACACAGCCTTTACTTTGTAGTAGTATTTTCCATACTCTTTAACTTCTGTATCTTTATAATACAGCTTTTCAGTCTTTGCATAGAGCTTTAAACTTCCTTTTGAAGTATCACGCCGATACACATAGTACATATCTGCACCGTCAACTTCACTCCATGAAAGCTTTATCGCCGGAGTGGTAAGAAGACTTATTGATACTTTAGGAGTGCCAAGCTCATCGTTTGTCTTTGCCGCTGCTGTATCAATAGCAAAGAGCGACATCATGGTAACTATTACCATGACAAGGGATAAATACCGTAAAAATCTTTTTTTCATGTTTATTCCTCCTTATGAAATAAATCATTAAGTGAATTATTAATTCCACTTTTTTCCAATTACTTACATGGTATATTATATCATATTTTGTATAAAAAGTCAATATTTTATGTAAACATAATATAAAGTAAAATAAAAGATAGAAATTTTAACTTCTATCTTTTATTCAATTATAAGTTCTTCATCATTTTTTTGATTTAATGTTATTCCATCTATTTTTTCGTCTATCTTTTGTAAATAGATATTTCCTTCCCAAACATACATAATAACACTTGATACATTTGGCTTATCAATTACAGTATCTATATAAAACTCATACTTATTTTTGTCATATACAATTACATTCTCATTATTTTCACTGTCTAAATACAATATATTTTCTTTTGTATCTGAACTTATAATTTCAAATGATAATTTTGTTCTAATTCTATAATTTTCTCCATCATAATACATTATTGGTAATTGTGAAACTCCGCTTCCTTTTATTTTTATTTTATTGTCTTTTACATGCTTTACATATTTATCCAAAATTGTAGATTGTGTTGAAAATAGGCCATATTCTTCTAGTTCTTCTTGCATTTTGGCTTTGTCTATTGTTTCATAATCTATGTTCAAAATTATACTATAATATCTATCAACGATATTAGAAATAGTAGAATATACACTTCTTTCTTTTACAAATAAGTCAATTGGGGAAATAAATTCTTTTTCATCTTTTACTATTAAGTCTTTTTCGTATGCCTCTTTTGCTACATCAAACAAAATATAAGAATACTTATCACTATTAGAAGGTATTTTATCTTCACTTATATTGAATTTTTTTCCTTTTGGTATTAATAGATTATATTGTTTAATAATATCACAAGTAAGCTTATTTATTTCTCCTTTATGCATTTTTTTATTTGGATTTATTTTCCCGTTACTATTTTCCAATACTTTTGTTGCAACAAGATCTGACAATGCATATAATTGCTCAGGAGTAATTTGTGAAATATCACTATAATTTGGATAGACACTGGTATCTAAATTTGCACCTACAAGTTTTACTCTAGCTTTTGAAAAATACTCTATAAATTCAATAAATGTAATCTTATTTCCTTCATTTTTTTTATTTATTTGTTCTTCTGATATAATGCCATTTTCTACTGCATATTCAACCCATAATTGATTATCATATTCTTTTTCTATACTGATGAAATTATCTAAATCTACAAGATTTGTAATAGAAGATACAATAATTTTTATTGCTTCTGACTTGGTAACACTTTCAAAACTAGTCGATTTAGAATTATTATACATCTGTGATAAGCCATATTTATCCATTTGTTTTGCATAATCATTATATTTAGAATATTTTATTACTTTTGCCAAAAATATTATACCTATTATTAGAGCTATGGCAATAATTGCTGATAATACAATTAGTATTAATCTCTTATTTAATAATTTTTTATTTTTACCCTCTTTTTTTGGGTTATTTTCTTTTTTATCTTTATTTTCTTTTTTTGCTACACTTTCCTGCTTAACCTTCATATATGCAGGAACTATTTTTTCACTATCTGCCATACGTACCTCCTAAGGCATACACACCGGACATGGATAAAATCCTATTACATTTCTTTGTTCACCACTTTTTGGTTTATATACACCTACAACTGATGTAGCTTGCTGCTTTGTAGTAACATATATTGGTGTTACATCTTCATGTATAGAGTTAATATACTCTGGACATTTTACATTAGAGTGATATAAATTTTTGGAAAATTTAGATCCAACTAAATTTCCTTTTGCATCTTTTTTAGGAATACTTAAATAATATCTATTAACAAGTTCTAGTCTTGAAACACTATATGCTTGTGTATCTAAGTATTTATTACCAACAGAAATACCTTGAACAAAAGCAAATATTCCTACTTCATCTATATAGTCTCCCATTTTTGCTTCTTCAATTTGTGGAAAAACAAAATCATAAGTTATACCAGAATTTGATGCATAAAAATTATTGGAATTTACGGAATAAGCTAGTTCATCAGTAATTGTTTTTATAATTACTTGGTCTTTTACAGCTTTTAGGTGGTTTACTATTTTTTCTAACATCTTTAAGTTTTCGCTATCTTCTTCACTACTGCCTTTATATAAATCTTTATTATTTATTATATCATTTGCAGTGCTTACATTTCCTTCTACTAATGTTCCTTTTCTTGTATCAGCTAAATAAAAAGACCATTTTTTTAGTTCACTACTTCCTCTTTTTCCCACTACATATCCCCTATGAGTAACATAGTCATCCATAGTAAATTCTATTGTGTGGCATGATAATATCTTATCTTTATTTCCACTATATTCTTCTGCATTTACTATCTTATAAAGTTTATCTTCATCTTTTTCATTTATAATGTAATAGGTATAAGTATAATATTTTTTAGGTTTTATAGCATGTTCAATGACAGTTGTATTATCCCTGCTATACTCTTCTACCGATGAAATATATACACCATTGTAATCTATAATAGCAAGTGCTGGAACAAATAATTGAAGATAACTCTGAGCACTAACATTTCCTTTTACACCAAAATTATTATATAATGCTTCAAAAAATGTACTTGCAGCAACATTAGCATTAACACTAATTTTTTTGTCTTCTTCTCCAGAATACCCATAGTCTATATCTTTATCTTCATTTTCAACTTCTTTCATCATGGCTGTTGCATCTTCTATTGCTGAGTTTATAAGCTGTTCATAATACATTTCTTGTTCTTCTGCCTTTATCGTATATGAGACATTTATATATACAACTATAATTATAGGCAAAGTTATTGCTATAAATATCATAGCAAAGTCTGTTATTTTCAATTATTCCACCTCACTTTCTTTACTCTAAACACATATACTAAATAGCATAATATCTAGCATCAATTACCTTCCATGCTTCATTTTTAACAAATCCTCCATAATTTACAACAATTCTATCTTTTGTAGAAGTTGAAATTATTGAATTAAATAATGCCCCTGCAAGAGTTGTATTAGAATTTTTTAACTTTACATAGAATTGGTCTCCTTGGTTTAATGTGTACATACCATTTTTTACTTTTTTTACATCAAGCGTTGCGGATTTTGTATCTTGCCCAATAATATCAAAAATATCATCTGTATAATCAATTCTATATTGAGTAATATGAAGCGAACTGTTCTCTGGGTCTGGTGTTATTACTTGTCTATGAGCTTCTATTTGAATATCATACAAATTATTTGTATTAGAAAGAGCTTGTACAAAATCGTTGTACATTTCTTCATCTAAATATCCATTATTTAAAACCTTTTCCACAAATGTTGTTGTCTTTCGAAGTGCAAGATTATATGACATATCATCTTGTCTTTCAAAAAAATTATATACAGGAAACAATACTACAAGTGTAACAAATACTATCATTAATATTATAATACTTAAATTATCTTTCATTTATAGAAATTGCCTCCTTTTTTATTACACATTTATTTTTGCAAGTTCATCTTTGTTTGCTTTTTTTATTAGAATATCTATTTGATACTTTCCACTTCCAGAACTAGTAACTTTTTGGTACTTCAAATAATACTTTGAAGCTGGATCTACCAAATTTACAAGTTCATAATATGTAGTTGTATTTGGTATATTAAATGATTTTCCATTTTCATCTTGTAAATTTATATTATAGTTATAAACTAAATTTGAATCTTTATCTAAAATATAATTATAATAATATGATATAAGTTGATTGCCTGTAACTACTCTATATGATGTAGTTGGCACATTCTCAATCAAAGCTTTATCTTCTATTTTCTTTCCGTAATTATATGATGTTTCAGCATAGCTATTAACCATATAAAACATTGTTATTGTAGTACTTAGTGCTATTATAAATACAAATATATATGCTGCCATATACATTGCTTCATTAGCATTTTCGCTCATAACTATCCTCTCCTATTATTTTATATCTGTAAAAAATATATTTGCACCATCATCTATTCTTTGACAAGTAACACTAAACTTTCTTTTATAAAAATCAAATTTAGTCTTGTCGTCTTTTTCCTTTGATAAAATAAACTCTTCTTTTATGATGTTATTATTATAATATACATTTACAATTGCATCATTTTTATATTTATTGTAAGTATTAATAAGCTCAAGTCCTGTCATTTCAGTATTATCATACATATCAAAACTAGTAAGTCCTTGCCTTATTGATATATCTGTCTTATCAACCGTTTTGTATATATCTCTAAAATAACCAATGACCATAATTATAGAGGAAGTTATAGCAATTGTTACAAGTAAAGATACTGATATCATTATAGCTTTATTTGAAATTTCTGACATATATTTCCTCCTTTAATTATACTAAAAAGCCTTATATTCTTCGTTTTTAATTGTTGCACCATAATTTATATAAACGCGTGGGACCTGAGAAGTTGAACTAGAAAAAGTTAGTGCATCAAATAATATTGAAGCAAATGTAATATTTGTGTTTCTTATTATAACTCCAAATTCATCCCCAACAGTCATCGTATATATTGGTTTTCCATCTTTATCTTTATAATTTAATGGTTTATATGGCATATCTTTTTTATTTATAGCCATATATTCTTTTTCAGTCATTTCGAAATAACTCTTTTGATTTACCTGTGCTAAGTAATTTAAAATTTGTTCTTGACCATATATTATATTTGATAATTTATATGTAAGCTCAAATGAATAATTTTTTGTGTCGTATGTAATAGTCTTACCATCAAATGTTTTAGCAATTATTCCATTTTTCTCTAAATCTTTGCTTGTGTATTGTGACTCATATATGCTATATTCTAATGTATCAACTAATACATTTTTATTATCATACACATTTATAACCGGATTATATGTTTTTGAAATATGCTGAAGCTCAATATCATATGAGTTATTAGTCGCGGCAAGTTCTGACACAAATTCATCATACATTTCTTGTGTTAAATAACCCTTTGATTTAACTTGATTAACAAAAGTAGAAGTTATTTTAAGTGCAAGTGTATATGATACATCATCTCTTTTTTCAAATGTCATATAAATCGGTAGTATAAAAAATACTAGTGTTGCAAAGATAATAGCAAATATTCTTTGAACAACCTCTTCCATAAATTCCTCCTAATTTTAATCAATTGCTGTAATTTTTATATCTGTTACTGAATCATCTACAACTATTTTAAATTTTTCATTTGGTTTTACAATACTTTTAAATTCATAAGGTGTATAAGTAGTCTTTCCAACATTTATAGTAATTTTTACTGCACTATTTTGTTCAAAATAGTTTATTAAGTTTATAACATCTGTACCATAAGCATTTTCTTTTAAAAATATATCTCTTATATAAGAATCATAATTTTCATATAGCTTACTTTGTGAGTTGAGTGAACTTACTCCCTCTTTTGCGGTATTATAATATGTTAAAACAAGGGAAATAGTAACAATTGCTACTAAAACACTAACTCCAATTGTAATTGCTCTTATAGCATTATCCATAAATGTTTCCACCTACCTTTATTTTGTATATACTTAAAAAGAAGTATTTTTTATAAATACTCTATTTTAAATACATACTTCTTTTGTACTTATTTTTTAGTACAAAAGGTATATAACTATATTTTAGTATAATTATATACCTTAAAAATTAATTATTTAATTCCTTGCTTTTTGAATGAAATACCTACTACTGCATCATTTATTTTTATTAAACTTGCATCATACTTTGCAGTTGTAACTATATAATAGCTCATGTCAGAAGTAGATGTTAATTTTCCAACTGCTGGCACATCACTATTAACACTAGTAGATTTTCCGTCAGAAATTAATCCACCAAGATTTACTGTTTTACCATTTACATTTGTTAGTTCAATCGCCATTTTAGAGTCACCATGATACTTTTTAACTGAAGCAAGCACTTGTGAGCCAGTCATAACAGTACCATCATATTCTTGTGTTAATTGCTTTTGTAATTGTGCTGACATAGCAGAAAGTTCACCTGTTGCATTATTTGCAAGTTCTTGTCCCATACCAGTAACAACCATTACAATTGCTATAATTATGATTGTTATGAAAAGTCCAACACCAATCATAATCGCTTTTTGTGCATTATCCATTATTTTTTCCTCCTTATTTTTTATATATTAAACACAAATATATTGTGTCTAAAACTTTTATTATAGTGACATAGCACTAAAATATGAAATCATTTGCATTACACTTACTATTAGAAGTGGAGCTACAAGATATCCACCAATCAATAATATTAATGGCATAAAGCCTAAAACTTTACCATATGTAACCTTTTTTTGAATAAGTCTTTGATTTCCTTCTTTTCTTCTTTCATAGTAAAATCCTCTCTCTGTTTCTAGTTCATCAAACGCATCACGAACTGGAATACGCTCAACTGCTGATTGAAGTTGTTCTACTATTCTTTGGAAATCTTTATATGGTACAGATTCTTTTAATTCTTCTAGTGCTTCATATGCTCCAGCCTCATAATTATTTAGAGCTGTTGCAATAGGTTCTTTAAATGCATATGAAAATCTACATAACCATTCAAGTATTGTTTGAACATCAATTCTATCAATATACATAAGCATAAGTATTATTGACTGGAATTGCATAATTTCATTTTCTTTTTCCATCTCTCTAATCTTATTTCTTATAACAAGAACAATAGATGGAATATAATATGCTATTACGCCAATTACTATTGAAATTAATACTTGCCAATATTTAACGTAAGAATTTTTAACCTTTTGTATTTTATTATACACTCTATCTACTTCATCTTGATCAACTTGTCCAGTTGCAGAGTCAGTAAATCTAAGCTCCAAATCTTCACGTGTTACATTTTTATTTTTATATTCATCGATATATGTTTTATCTCTTTCATTTAAAGCTTTAGCAGCCCTTTCTTGTTCTGCTGACAGCTTACCAAACGATAAGAATTCATCGCTTATTGCTGTATAGACAGAATTAAAATCAATGTATTGTATATTAAACATAAGTATCATAGAAAGTACAAAACCAAGGAACGCTGCCACAAGCTTATTTACATATAACCATTCAATTGTAAGATATGCATTTGTATTTTTAATAAGTTCTGTATCTTTTCTATATTTTCTTGTATGCTCTTTTGGTTTAAATGCATCTACTAGCATCTTACCAAATTGAGTTCTATAAACTTTATCTTGCCATCTCACACTTGATACTCTATCAAATTTTATTTCTTCCGAATCTTCTTTAATTATACGAAGCATTAAATAAGAAACAAATATTGATATAATTATTAAGGATTGCATTACAAATCCTATACTACTATTGTAAAAATTAGCAAGAGACGGGAAATTTGACTCTGCCCATGATTGCAATGGCTTAATTGCTACAAGTGGCACAACTGCTATTATTGTCAAACTTCTAAACATGTAATTTATCTTATCACGCTTTAATATTTCAAGATATATATCACTTAAAATATTATTTAAGTTTCTAAGGTATACGGATGTACCATCAACTTTTCTATCCCCTAGTTCTAGTGTTAAGTATGATACACCTGCAAATAATTTTAGAAATCTATTTGGGGCTGTATCATAATATTTTTCAAGTTCAGCCTCTGGATTTTCAGACATCATTGCTTCTTTTATTCTTTTTAATTGAGGAACAATTTCTTTTTCGCCTAAATCATCCATTGCCGCATCAAAAGCTTCTTCAATCATACCATGTTCATGGAATGCATGTCTTATGGAAGTGAATGCTTCTGGTAGCTGTCTTAATATCTTTAAAGATACTGAATTTATATTTAAATCTATAATTTTTTCTGCTACAACCAAAATACCAACTAAACATATAAGTGACATATATAGATCATTAACTAAGTTAACAAGTGTAAATGAAGCTACAAATATGAAAAATAGCATAATCATCATAAGTTTTCCTGTATTTTTTCTTATTTCATATTCTGTATAATCATTTGCCATTTCCATTTTTAGTCTAGTTTTTTTAGTATAGTATTTTATTATTGGCATTTTAACAAATACCAAATAAGCCGATTGATAAATTCTATCTAGAGTATCTTTTGATAGTTTTTTATCTTTTACTTTTAATTGATCCTTCTCATATAGTGTTTTATTTTTAGAATAGTTTTTCTTAGTTCTAAAATAAAATATAAGTGTTGCTGAAAGGATCAAAGCAGCAAATACTACTAATATTATTATAAATACCATAAAACACTATCACCCCCAAGCTGTATCAACAAAGTTATCAAATGCTCTCATGTCTTCTGGTGACATATTCTCACGCATTGCTTTAATATTTGCCTCAGATATTGGATGTGTGAATACATATTCACCATCACGCCATTCAATTATGTTATGATAAGTATAATTGTTATTTTGTGTCATATGTTTAAAGTATTCAACAGAATTGTCCATAAATTTATCTAACTTTTGCTCTATTGTTTTTTGTTCTCTATAATCATTGTTATATTCAAATTTCTGTTCTATTGGAACACATTCAGTTATTCTTTCAATGTAACGGGTACCATCAACACCTCTTTTTAGATGTATATCGAAGTTTATAACTTGTACAACCTGTACTTCTGCAACATTTTCAGAATTAAACATTCCAATTTTTAATAGTGAGTTTCTAAGTGCAGTTATAAGGTTAGGGAAAGTTTTAGCATGGTGTGTAAAAAGTGTGAATTTAGACGCAACCTGTGCCATCTGAATCATCCAAGCAGCAACCGGATCAGTTGCAACCTCTCCTAGGATATTTACACCACCATCTGTCTTTTTTTGTACATCTAGACCCATTTGTCCAGTTATTGTTTCAGTTTCACGAAGTGATAGTATATTGTGATTTGGATATATTTTTCTTAAATGTAATTCAAATGCTGTTTCTTGCACACGAATTGTAATTGTTGGATATAAGTATTTCATTATAGCCATAAGAAGTGTTGTCTTACCACATCCCTGTTCACCAGTAATTGCTGTAACACGAGCACCAGTTATTAAATATTTTAATAATTCTATTACTTTTTCTTTTCCTTTATGTACTAATAATTGTTCGGCAGATATTAATGTTGGTGGAGCAAACTTTCTTACAAAGAATGCCCAAGATTCTGCAAAGTTTGGTCTTAATACAACTACACGCGAACCATCTTTCATCTCATTGATTTTAAAACCAACAGACTCAGAAAGTTGTCCTGGATTATTATATTTATAAATATTTTGACAGACTCTTTTAAGCTCTGCTTCGCTACCAAATGATAAGAAAGATAAGTATGTAGCTTTACCCTTGTAAAATATCCATACAGAGTCGTATGACATAGGCATCTTTTTACCATTCATCTGTTCTAAATAATCTTCCATTCCTGTTACTTGATCCAAGAATGAAGGAGGAATACCAGATACACCACCAGATACTCCATCAATATTCATATCACGAATATCATCTACAACACTATAACCTTTATACCCTTGATATACACGTTGAACAATAATTTCTAGTTTATCATCAAATGTTAACATATCAGGTGATATTTCTTTATCAAATATATCATTAATTTCCTCTGCTGTTATTACATAAGAAGAAACCTCCGGATCAAATTCATATTTTGGAACATCAAGATTATATTTAGTTATAAGTTGTGTAAGTGCTTCAGCCTTATATTCTTTTTTGTAAAAATGAAGTAATATTTCAAACTTATCTTGTGGGGTTAGTGCCTCTGTATCATCAAAAGGTATTGCATAATTTGCATTAATCCCATTTACTCCATAATTATTTTTAAGTAAGTCAAACATCAAAGTTTTAACATACTTTTTATCGCTCTTATCTGCATAACCAGCACCTTTTAATGCTTTTTTTAATGCATATTTTACATTTCTTCTTCTTTCAAATTCTTCTTCTGAAAGTGCTAAATCGTACAAATTCATACGAGTAATTTCATCAAATTGTTTCTTTATAAATTCTTGCATTTTTTGTATGCTATACTTATCTCTTTCACGAGCCACAATCACATTATCTGTTTCTTTTACTGTTGAGCCTTTAATTCTATAAAAGAAGTATCCAACAACAAAAGCAAGTAAAACAACAATAAGCACAATGTTAAGAACAAATGCAACCATTTTTTCACCCTCTTTTTTTTAAAATTCTAACTTTCTTTAATCTTAGTAATATCTAGTATCCTTTGCACAATTTCACTTGTAGCAACTATAAGTTTTCCATTGTAATCATTTTTATCAGCATTTAAGTTCTTATAGAAGAAGTCTATAATATCTCCGTCATTGCATGCATCTGAAAAAATTGCATTATGTGGAATAGTATATATTGGCTCTTTTATCTTAAATCTTGATGCAATATTAAATGCAGTGTATTTAGATTTATCATCATAGTCTCCAAGTACATAAATTTTTTGTTTATCTTTTAGTGTTTCATCACTGTCTATTTTCTTAAAGAAATCTGTTAGTTTTACTATATCTTGATTTAAAACACAAACTACAACATCTGAGTCGGCTAAAACATTATCAATGTCATCTTTTTTACCTTTTGGCAAATCGAGTAAAACCAAATCATATAACTCATCTGCTTTTCTAATTAAATATGTTAAACTCTGCATTATTTGATTATACATTTCTATATCATTTGAATTAATTCCATAAAGTATATCAAGTCTATTTTTTAATACAGGTTTTGCATAGTTTTGTATAAAATCAGGTGTTAACTTATTTGAAGTTATAAGTCTTGAAAGTGCTGATATTCCTATATTAGAGCTTTCAAAAGTTCCACTTGTAACAAGTTCATCATAAGGTGTATATGCAGATTCCACTTTTCTTGAATTAAAGTTTGTTTGAAGTAAAATGCTTGTTACTTTATGTGTTATTCCCATAAGAGTGGATACGGCTAAAATGGCGTGTGTATTTCCTGCCATTGCTTTATCCATACTCCAAAATGTTACTTTTGCCATCTTAGTCCCTCCTTCTTTTTATTTCGTTTATTACTTGTTTTGCCTTTACATCTTCTAATATTTCTGCAACCATATCAGCAATTGCTGATATAAAGTACTTAGTATGTTTTTTTACATCTATTATTCCGCTTAATTGAGAATCCATATTTACCATTTTATCTTGATCATCATTTGGAATTTCATATTCATTTTCATTCCATTCAATTCCATATGCTGTAAGGCTATCAACAAAGTATTTTTCAGATGCACGTGACATATAATTTTTATAAATGACTCTTGTCATTTTTATTTTTTCTTCACTTGCATTATTAAATATTTTAAATCCATTTGCAATCTCTTTATTTTTTTGAACTGATAACACTGTTGATTCTATAAAGAAATATAGTTTATCAAATCCTCTGGCCCTAAAGAATTCGTATGCTTTTGGACTGTCGATATCAATTATTGCAAAATCATATAGTCCCATATTAATTCCACGTTCATTCATATAATTATCTATTTCATGGATACTTCCAAATCCTACTGCAAAGTCTATGCCGTTATATTGTGTAACATATGACTTTTCAATGCTCATTGATGGTATTACATATTTTAACTTTCTATCAAGCGTTGCATCTATTACTAAAACGGATTTACCCATTATATTTAATGTCTTTGCTAAATTTATTGCAAAATCATATTTTTCGGTATATCCCATTAACCCTATTACTTTCATTTTTTCCTCCTAATAACTTAAATACTATTTTGTTACTCACCTAGTAAGCTATTTCTTTCTTCCTTTTGTGTTTGTATTGAATTTGTAACACCTTCGATTACATTTTCATATGCATCGCCTTGTGTTGATTTATATGAAGAAATTCCACTTTCAATATTTCTTCTAACTTCTGAGCTTAATTTATTTTTAGCATCTTGTAGCACATTTGCATTTGATTTCATCATTGTTATAATTTGTTCATTTGGTTGGTAATTTTCAGTTGTTCTAGATAATGTAGCAGCATAATTCTTATATTTTACTATTAAATCAAATATAGAGTTAACTGTTGCATTATTTGCAGTAATAGTTGTTGATGCAGTTGTATCTGATGTAGTAGTTTGTTCACCACCAACAGTAGTTTCAGTTGGTGTTGTTGTATTTGCACTTTCTAAATTAAACGCTTTTGCAATAGCATCAAGCATATATCCTCTTAAAGTATCATTTGTTTCATCAGCTATTTTAACTTGTGCTTCTGGATCTGTGTATTTAGTAGCATAAAGTTTAGTACCATCATTTAGGTATGAATCAACGATAGCACCATTTAGAATCAATCTTTCATCTTCTGTTAAAGTAAGCCAAAAAGTAGAGCCAGATATTGTTCCAATTTGTTTTTGTGCAAGCACTATGTAATCTGTACCATTAGGATACATGATACGCACATCAACATAGTCACCTGTTACTAAATCACTTGGCATTAAAACAGTATTTATTTCTTGTGACCTTACATCAGCTGAAACTATTTCACTAGTTACCATTGATTTAGTTATAGGAATAGTTGCTGGTATATTGAATTTAGCAACATTTCCAACAATCTCGCTTGTAGAAAGTGCACCAGTAGGTACAGTTCTTTTATGAATATTGACTGTTGTAACCATATCAGAAGTTATTACTTCTCCTTGTATAACATCTCTATTTAAAACAGCTACATCTTGAGTATATAGCCTATTATATTTTTTATTTGTTCCAGCTTCATAGCTCTTTATTGTTGAAAGTGACCACCATAGAGTAACACCTACTGCTACAAGGCCCACTCCAAAACCAATTCCCATACCTGTGAATAATTTTTTCTTGATTTGATTCATTCCTATCATAATTTAACCTCCATGAGCATTAAGTAATTAATGCCTTTTAACTTCAAAAAGTATATATTATTTTTAATCTTTTTTCAATATTATTTATTTTAGTTTTTTTGTACATATTCAAATGTTATAAATAAGAAATACCATTGTAACATTTTTGTAACAATGGTATTTCGATTCCAAATATTTATATATTTTATAACAAATTTCTTTTTCTTAGAATCAACGCACATATAAGTGTAGCCAAGCACGAAACAATAATAACACCGTAAAATCCTAAAAGATTTGTTGGAAAAGGAAAATCTACATTCATTCCTAGAAAACTTGCTATCATAGTAGGAATTGCAATTATTATAGTTACAGATGTTAAAATTTTCATAACATTATTTAAATTATTAGATACCATTGTACCAAATATTTCTATTATTCCATTAAGTATCTCACTATATGTTCCAATCATTTCCATTGCCTGTCTATTTTCGATAATAGTATCTTCTAGTATTTCTTCATCCTCTTCATATAGCTTAATTGCTTTTCCTCTATTAAGCCTTTCAAGTACCACTTGATTTGCTTTTGCAGAAGCATTAAAATATATCATAGTTTTTTGGAAATTTAGTAGTTTTAATAACTCTATATTGCTCATTGTCCTTTGCATTTTAGTTTCAAAAGTTTCCAAATCTTTATTTATGTATGTCAAATATTTAATATAATCTTGTGCTATTTTAAATAAAATTTGAAAGACCATTTTTGACTTCTTATGTGTTTCTATATCATTTATCATATTAGGTTTTAATAATTCTTCTACCGCCCCTATTTTATACTGAGATATTGTAACAAATATGTCATCTCTTACAAGTATCATACCTATTGGCATTGTAGTATAAATCTTAGATTTTTTATTCATTTCACATACTGGAGAATCTACTACAATTAATACATTTTCATCTGATGTATCAATATGTGCTTTTTCTGCTATATCTAGTGGATATCTAAGTAATTGTTCATCAATTCCTATCATTTCTGATACCCACTTTATTTCTTTTTCAGTTGGATGGGTAATATTAACCCAGCATCCTTTTTGGGGCTTACCTATTTTTTCAACCTTTTTATTATTTATTTGAGTTGCATAAATATCTACCATAAATTCCTCCTACATTTAAAAAATGATATGACATTTACTGCATATCATTTCTTATTATTTTTCTTATTCTTTTTTTCTTCATCTTTTAAAATATACCTATATAAAGTATCGTTATGTATTAAAGTAAACCAACCCTCAGATTTTTTTGGTATTTCATGAAATAAAATTGGTGCTCTAAGTTCTGCTTCCAAATCAAGCATTGCATCAAAGTTTTTTACATCTATTACCGTGGTTATCTTTGTATTTACAGGTTTTACAATTTCTACAACAACATCTCCGTATTTTTTTAATATTTTAGACACTGTTGTTCTGTATTCATCTTTTTTTTCAAAATTAAATATTTTATTAAAATACATAAAAAATATGATAATATCTAGTAATAAAGCACTAATACCTAAAACTATAAAAGTATAATTTACTGTTACATAAGTATCTTTTAAAATAGTATCAGAAGATACCTTATCATACTTTTCTTCTATTTCAAATGCTCGTTCATTTAATGGAATTATTATTGATACCTCTGATTCATCAACTATTTTTTCATCTCCGTCTATATTGCATAATGTTTGAACATGAAGCTTAACATTTAGCTTAGCACTAATAGAGAGTTTTAATTTTTTCTTGAATTCTTCAACTTCATTATTATAATAGTTGTAATCAATCACTACACTAGGGTTAATATTTATGTTTGAAACATTTTGTTCATCTACTTTTGTTTCTTTAACAAGTGTATATTCTTTACTCCATATATTGTTTTTATTTTGGCTAGATGATGTTTGGTAGGTACCATCAATATTTGCTATAATACTATACTTATAACTATAATTAGCTTTTTTTGAAGAACTAAGGCTGTATTTAAAATTCACCTCTATATCTTTTGTAAGTTCAGAAATATATGTGTTTCCTTTATCCAAAACTTTTTTGTCTATAAAATTATTGTCATATAAATTAACCTTATACTCTACATTTCTTGTGATATTATATGAATACAATATTGAATCATTAATATTTCTATTTTTAGCTAAAATACCTATCATAAAAAACATTATAGAGAGTATCACTAAAAAGGCAGTAACTGTTACAAAAATTATTTTTTCTTTTCTTTTATTTTCCCCTTTAACTTGTTTTTCCATATAATATCACCTCACTTAATTAATAACATTAGATTCATTTGCTATATTACTTTTATTTATAAACTCGCTAAACCATACAGATGGATATCCCACTCCTGGTATACTTAGTCTTACAATTCCTCTTATTTGATTTTTGTGTACTTCTTTTTTATCATTAGAACTGTTATTATCTCCCTTTGTTATATATACCGTTTCATTTTCATAATCTACACTCACAATTCTATGCAATATAGATTTTTTATCCAAGGTATACTCTATTATATCTCCTACCTTTAATTTTTCTATATTGTTTTCATCTATTTTTTCAACTATTACTACATACCCTCTACAAAATGTTGGAACCATGCTATTAGACATAACTGCGACAGGCTTGTATTTAAAAACACCAATAATAAAAAGTATAAAAATACCGGAAAATACTAGTAAAGGTAATTGTTTTATCGGGCTTTCGACTCTTGAGAGTCTTTTACTTACATCTGATGTTTTAGACATAGTCTCATAATTTATAGTAAGCATAAGCAAAGCATAAAATACTATATTAATAACTCCTTCAAAAAACCACCCTGTATCGGGAGTAATTGGAGATATTAGTGATACAAACAATATAATACATCTGTTAATAATACTTCCAAAACAACCAAGATAGTAAGAAATATATGTGTATGCTATATTTTTTACTATGAGTGGAAGTAAAGTAGAGCAAATGTATTTAAATGCTTCTTTCCCACTTACAAATGATCTAAAAAGGGTTGCAAAATTTATATCTATTAATATAAATACAAGTGTTACTAATATTAATTTAAAGTATTTTTTATTTGTATTACTAATAAGTGTGTTTCTAACATACTCCTGAACACATGCCACCATAGCAATTGCCCAAATATTTTTAGATATACTAAAAAAATCAAATAGGTAAGGAGACTTTTTATACCCTAAAAAAATTCCAAGTATATAGTAAGTTATGACATATAAAAGTGTTGCAATAAACACAGTTTTTAGTAATTCTTTTTTTCGATTTAATTTTGCCCTTGAATCAAGGTCAAAAAGAATCGTTATTAAAAGTAAGCAAATCCATATAACTGGCTTAATTATATAGGTGTATGTTTCATTTTTGTTTAAAATAAGAAATGTCGGCGATATTATTGCTGAAAAAATTATAAGAAAATACATAAATATAATTTCAATTCTTGTATTTTTTAAATTAAACATTTTTTCCTCCATGAAGTTACATTACTTGATATTTCTACTAATGTATTTTTTCACACATCACTAGAAATACCAATAGTTTATATCTATTAGCATTAAACAAAAATAAGGAAGACCAAACATAAAAATTTAAAGTCTATTATCTAATAATTTCAGATGTTGACTTCTTTATTTATAATGGTCCCCTCCTAATATATTATTTTGCTTGAACATAGTCAAGTGTTATTGTAGCTGTTTTTGTTGCACCATTTGTAACATCTACTGCATCTTTATCCCATGTTACTGTTATTTTTGCAGTTTGACTATTTGCCTCATTAGCTTTTAACATAGAGCCTTCATCTATACCTGTAACTGTGTAAGTTATATAAGATGGTGCTTCAGCATTTATACTTGCTAAGTTACTAAATCCATCAAAAGCTGCATCTATTGTTCCAAAATTCTTAGTTGTAACAATAAAAGTTGCACTAGCTCCTGGATAAGCTAAATCAACATCAAAACTTGCAGTTGTATTGCCAGTTTTTTCTGCTGAATTTACAGTAGCTCCAACAAGTGTACTAGCTGTTATGGAGTCTATTTGAACATCCCACTGAGCATTTACGGTACCAACACCTGTAACTGTCAATGCTTCACCAAGTGCGGCATATCCAACTGCCATAGCAATTATTGCCACTAGTAAAACAATTATAAGTACGTTCTTTTTTTCTTTCATATATTCACCCCCAATACACCCCTTACATTTCAAAGTTTAACATATAATTTTTTTTAAATCAAGATATTTTTTCCACATTGTTTACAATTTTAATGCTTTTATATTGATTTTTACAGTTTTACTAAGTTTTGTTACATTTTTATTAAATATTTTTAATATTCACAATAAAAGCAGAGAGGTTTTTATCACCTCTCTGCTATATTAAATTATTTAGGATTTACATGTATATTTACTTCATGTAACATTTCAAATTTACTTTTTAGTCTTTCTTCTATTTTTTCTAAAACCTCGTGAACTTCTTCTAAACTTTTATCTTTTTTCATAGCCACTTCAATTATTGCAATATAGCTATCTCCAACAGGTTTAGTATTAAACTTATCTATATTTAATACCTCACTAAACTTTAAGATTTCACATTTTGCTTCTTGGGTAAAATCCCACTGAGTATCCATAAGTACCATAGAAGAAGAATAAATAATTTTAATTCCTGCACAAATTATCCATATAGATATAATTATTCCTGCAATTGCATCAACATAGTAAATGTTAAAATAACTAAAAACTATGCTAATCAAAACACCAAATGTTACAAACATATCATTTCTATGATCTTCAAAGCTTGATTTTATAAGTATACTATTATATTTTTTATAATAATATCTTGCATAAATCATTAGTATAAATTTAGTAATTATTGTTGTAATACATACAATGACTATCCAAATAGAAACCTCAATTATATCTTTATTTATAATACTTAAAATAGAATTTTTAATCATTATAAATGCTGCTATAATCATTGACAGTCCAACAAGTGATGAAAATATATATTCTGCTTTACCATGACCATACGGATGATTAGCATCTTTCGGTTTTGTAGCGACCTTTATACCAATAAGAGAAACACATGATGCAAATATGTCACCTGCACTATTTATAGCATCAGCAATAAGAGCTTGGCTTTTACTCATAAATCCTACAATAAACTTTATAGCAAGTAAAAATAAATTTGCAAAAACACCAACTCTACTCACTTTTTTTATTGCTAATTCTTTATTCATATTCAATACTTAAACACCTCTTAATATAATATTATATTAACTTGTCTAACCTATTTGTTACTTTTTCAAGCATACTTAAATATTTCTGTTCTTTTTGTCTTTCTGCCTCTATTAGTTTTTCTGGTGCTTTTTTTACAAAAGATTCATTTGAAAGCATACCACGTGCTCTTTTAAGTTCACTTTCTATCTTTTCTCTTTCTATTTGTAATTTTTTTATTTCTTCATCTTTATTTATAGAAGATGACAAGTCTAGATATGTTATAAGACTTTCTTGATTAATTACAATATCATCTATTGATGAATCTTTTGTGCTATCAATATATACTATTTCATTAACTCCTGCTATTTTTTTTAGTAAATCTTGAGAATCTATTATAGCTTTTTTTAGTTCTTCTTCCTCAATAAATAATTTTATATTTATTTTTTTAGATGCGGTAATATTTGCATTTGCTTTGGCATTCCTTATATTTTTAGTAAGCTCCATTATTTTTTCTATGTAACTTTCTTCCTTTATAAAATTATATTTTGCCTCTGGCAGTTTTGAATTTATTAAAAGTCCATCACCATGTCTTAAGTCTTTATAAATTTCTTCAGTAACAAATGGCATATATGGATGAAGAAGAGTTATAGCAGATTTTAGTGTATAGTTTAGTGTCCATATTGCAGTTTTATATGAAATATCTTCTTTATTATAAAGTCTAACTTTTACCATTTCTATATACCAATCACAGAAATCTTGCCAAATAAAAGTATATATTTCATCAAGTGCCATGCCGATATCAAATTTTTCTATATTTCTTGTAACATTTAAAATAGTTTTAGAAAGACGACTAAGTATCCACTTATCCTCAAGCATTAAGTTAGTTGGTTCTTCAATATCTAAATCTTGTATATACATATTAACAAATCTTGCAGCATTCCAAAGTTTATTTGCAAAATTACGACTTGCCTCAACTTTTTCTTCTATATATCTTAAATCGTTACCAGCAGATATTCCTTGACATAAAGAAAATCTTAGAGCATCTGCTCCATATTTTTCAATTACTTCAAGTGGATCTACCCCATTACCTAGTGATTTAGACATTTTACGTCCTTTAGAGTCTCTTACAAGCCCATGTATATATACATTTTCAAATGGTATTTTACCAGTATATGCAATTCCTGAAAAAATCATTTTACTTACCCAAAAAGGTATAATATCATATCCTGTTACAAGTGTTGAAGTTGGATAAAAATATTTAAAATCTTCTGTTTCATCAGGCCATCCAAATACTGAAAATGGCCACAATGCTGATGAGAACCAAGTATCTAGTGTATCTTCATCTTGTATGTAGCTTCCACCACATTCACACTTATATAATTTTTCTTCACTAACTTCAAGTTTTCCACACTTTTCACAAGTATATGCAGGTATTCTGTGTCCCCACCATAATTGACGTGATATGCACCAATCTTCTATATTTTCCATCCAGTTAAAAAACTGTTTTTCAAATCTTTTAGGAACAAATTTAATCTTTCCGCTTCTTACAGCCTCAATCGCCGGTTTTGCAAGTTCTTCCATTTTTACAAACCATTGACTAGAAAAATATGGTTCTATTGCCTTGTGGCATCTATAACAAGTACCAACATTATGAGTGTACTTTTCTTCTTTTATCAAATAGCCTTCTTGTTCTAGTCTTTTTACTATATTCTTTCTTGCTTCAAATCTATCTTGCCCTTGGTATATACCACCATTTTCATTAATTGTTGCATCTTCATTTAATATGTTAATTATTTCTAAGTTATGCCTTTTTCCTACTTCATAATCATTTTTATCATGGGCAGGTGTTATCTTTACAACGCCTGTACCAAATTCCATATCAACATATCTATCTGCAACAACTTCAATATATTTTTCAACTATTGGTAAGAATACTCTTTTTCCAACAAATTTAGAATATCTTTCGTCTTTTGGATTTACAGCAACGGCTGTATCACCAAGCATTGTTTCAGGCCTTGTAGTGGCAACTACTAGATATTCATCTGAATTTTCTACTTTATACTTTATATGCCATAGATATGAGTTTTGTTCTTCATATTCAACTTCCATATCTGCAATTGCAGTTTTACAGTCAGGGCACCAGTTTACAAGCCTTTTTCCTTTATAAATTAAACCTTCATCATATAATTTCTTAAAAACATGTAAAACAGCTTTTGAGCAACCACTATCAAGTGTAAAACGTTCTCTTTTCCAGTCACATGACGAACCTATTTTTCTTAGTTGTGATGTTATCTGATTTCCATATTTTTCTTTCCAGTCCCATGCCTCTTTTAAGAATCCCTCTCTTCCAATTTGTTGTTTTGTCTTTCCTTCTTCTTGAATTTTCTTAACAACTTTTACTTCTGTTGCAATACTTGCATGGTCAGTACCTGGGACCCATAGTGTTGGTATTCCTTTTAATCTATTATATCTTACAAATACATCTTGAAGAGTATTATCTAGTGCATGACCCATATGTAATTTTCCAGTTATATTTGGTGGTGGCATAACTACGGTATATGGTTTTATGTTTTCATCTTTTTTACATTCAAACGCACCACTTTCTTCCCACATTTTATAAATCTCTTGTTCTTTTTTATTATAATCAAATTTACTTTCCATAAAAATTCCTCCCTAAATTTTATTGCTAAGTATATACACTAAATATGTGCATAATATAAATACAATTCCACCTAAAATTTTAAAGACTCGTACTGATTTATTTTCATTGCTACTTTTCAAATGTTTTTTTACAAATATTCTTGAATCAAAAAACATTATCAGTCCTAAGAAAGCTGCTAAAAGTGCTATAATTATTTCTACATTTTTTACCATATTTTTCCTCCAACAAAAAAAGCCAACTCATCCTTAATTTTTAAGGACGAATGGCTTTAAATTCGCGGTACCACCTTAATTTATACTTACAAAAGTATACACTTAACAAATAGATTAACCCACTACATAAGGAATATGACTACACACAAACAAATCTGCTTCACCATATCAGCTAGAAAGCTACCTTCAAATATAACATATCTTAGAAAACCTTTCAGCTCATAAGTTTCCCTCTCTTTAAGATGCAATACTTTACTCCTCTTTCATCAAACGCTTTTATATTAAATTAGTATTAGTATACCATAACTTCAATTGGTTTGCAATAGTAGAAATTAAAAAAATTCTCCTATACTATATGTATAAGAGAACTTTAAATTTACTTCTTTTGTCTATTACGACCTATAACAATGAATGTAATCACTGCATATACCAAAAATGCAATAAGGTCTACAAAGAACATCACATAATTTTGATGTCTTAAAAAGGAAGCTCCAAAACCAAAAATAATTCCAAGTATTAGCCCACCTATTACTTCATGAGGCATATGACCTACTTTTAAGTTTATCCCAGAAGCAAGTTCAGACCAAAATTCTTGTAAATTATCAGATATCGGTCTACCTTCTACATTTTGTGAAGTTGTTAAAAGCGTATGAACTGTATGTGACAATTCTTGTACTCTAAGTCTTATACCGAGAGCATCTCTAATTATAAAAGCTGCCCAAAGTACAATTATTACAATAGCAGCAGATGCTATTGTTTGTATTGAACTATTTTTACTTTCATTTAAAGCTATCGGTACTAACTCATAACAGCTTATTATAACCGCCGCTACACTAGTAGTTGTATGCGTTGATGGAAAATCTCCATCGGAAAATAGCATCTTTATTTTAAATTCCCGAGTAGTACAGAAATTTAAAAAAGTTTTAAATGTTTGTGAAAACACCCAAGCACTTATAAGTGATATAGCACAAAATAGCATAAACTGCATAACAAAAATCCTCCTATTGTTTGATTTTTTTAACTTTAACTAACATATTTATTATACCACTAACTAATGATTTTGTCAAAATTTAAGCATTTACATTAACTATCACTAATACATAATTGTACATAACATATTTTTCTGATATAATAATCATGAAGGGTGATATTTATGGGAATTTTAACAAATGTATACTTAATAAGACATTCAGAACAACTAAAAATTAATAATATGCTAGTAAAAAATGAACCAAGCAAAATAAAAAATGAAAAAATAGTATTATCCGTTGATGGTGAAAAAGAAGCAGAAAAAATAAGTAAACTAAAGGAATTAAGTAACATACATACATTATGGTCTAGTAACTATGTAAGGGCAATTGGGACTGCCAAATACATTGCATATCAAAACCATATAGAAATTAATATAGATGAGAATTTTAACGAAAGAAAATTGCGGTGATATAAAAAACTTAGAAAAACTAGGAAGAACTAAAAACAACTCTTTTACAATAGAACAGTTATTAGATGAAAATTTTAAAAACATAGATGGTGAAAGCAGAAAAGAAGTTACAAATAGAATGGAGATAGCATTTAATAAGGTATTATTAAATAATCTAGGTAAAAATATAGCAATTGTAAGTCATGGTGCCTCTATTAAATTTTTATTAATGAAATGGTGTAAATTAAATAAAGAAAATATGATCGAATTTGGTGGAAAATCTCTTATTTTAAATTCCCCTGGAATACTAAAACTATCATTTGATGATAATAATTTAATAAAAGTTACTCAGGTATTATAAAATATAGTGATAAAAATTAGGTAATGTGCTTTATTACCTAATTTTTTTATTTATTTTTTCTTAATTCTTTAAAAAATTCAGTTAAAATATCTGAGCATCTTTTATCATCTTTATACTCATAACCAACTTTATGTGTAGTATTTATATCATCAAATACACTTGCAATTGATAAAACACATCCATTTTTCATATCCTTTGCACCAATATAAACTTTATTTATTCTGGCTTGTGTTATTGCTCCACTACACATGAGACAAGGTTCTAGAGTAACATACATATCGCATCCATCAAGTCTCCATGATTTTAATTTTTTACAAGCCTTTTCTATACATAAAATCTCAGCATGTGATGTTGCTAAATTATTTTTTTCCCTTAAATTATGTGCTCTTGCTATTATTTTACCATCTTTTACAATTACTGCTCCTATTGGTACTTCAAACTTCTTATATGCTTTTTTAGCCTCAATTAAAGCTTTATCCATAAAAATATCCATAATAACTCCTTAAATTATATATATTATAATTTAATTTTGTCTTTTTTTCAACGATAGAAAGCTAATTTTTATTTATATTTATTGTTTAACAATGGTCTTGTTATAAAAATAATTCTGTATACCTATAAAAATTCCCCAAGCTATTTTTGATTGATAACTTTCATCTTGCAGAAGAACTGATTCTTCAGGATTAGATAAAAATCCACATTCTACTATAACTGCTGGAATTTTAACATGTTCCATAATATATACATCTGTTATTTTCATTGGCTTTCTATTATTTTGATAATCTATGTTCTTATTTATATTTTCTTGAATAATTTGTGCAAGTTCTGTACTATCACTACTATTTGCTTGATAAAATGTTTGCCACCCTCTATAAATACTAGACTGTGGATATTTATTTAAATGTATAGAGACAAATATATCAGCACTAGAATTATTACCTATTTCAACTCTATTTTTAGTATCACTTATTTTCTTTTCTCTTATACTTTTACTATCAATAGAATATATAGAATTTTCATCACTTCTTGTAAGTATAACGCTTCCTCCACTTTGTTCAATCAGTTTTTGAAGTTTAAGTCCAATTGATAGATTAATTGCTTGTTCTGTTGTACCATTAAATCCAACGGCACCCTCATCTGGTTTACCATGTCCACAGTCAACTATTATGGTCTTGTTTGCAATTGGAGTAGCATTTACACTTCTTGAGCTATCTTTGTTTATACTATTTAACCAAACAAAAGAAATTAAAGATATAAAAATAAAAGCAAATACAAATAAGAATCTTTTAAGTATCACTAAATGTTTTAGTTTCAAATTCATCACCTAATAAATGTATATGCTTTTATTTTTTATTTATTTTACTTTTTTTGCTTTAAATGTACTATATGTTACCATGTTTTTACAGTTATATGTACCATCTTCATCTGGAGTAAAAACATAATCTATTCTATTATTTGGTTTTATATATGTTTCTCCATCTTTTATTCCCTTTTCTACATCACAAATGATATAAAATCCTTTAGCATACCCTGCAGCATAAGTTTTTACTTTATTACTTGCTGTGTACTTTCCAATAATTACATTATCTTCACTTTTAGTGCTGTCTTTATAAAAATAATATGTATTATCTTCGTTGAATACTAAATATCCAGTATTACCACAATCCCATTCTCCAACTATTGCATTTTTGGCCTCTTTTTCATCTAATTCTTTTTGTGTAGTATCTAATTTTACAGTCTCTATTATTTTCTTTGCATCTTCTAAACCATTTAAATACTCATCTTCATATGTAACATATGACACAGAATATTGATCATAGTCATCAACTAAAAAATATTGTAATGCATGATAATAATTTTTACCAACACTATATGAATATTCTACACTAATCCAAGCCTGATCATTTATCTTTGTTTTTTCGCCTACTTTTACATTATCATATTTTTCCTCATAACCACTTGCTACTGACTTAACGAATTCTTGTGTTGTATAATATGTTTTTGTACTAGTCACAACTAATGCAATTTTTAAATTGCCATTTTTTATTACCTTTCTTATGTTATTTTCATCTTCATATAGGTTTAGTTCATCTAATTTCCAATCATCACTATAAGTTATTTGGACATTTTTCACATTTAACTTTTGGTAAGAATAATTTTCGTTTATCATTTTATCTTTATCAAGCACTACACTTCCAAATATCACAAATACAACAAATACAGCTACAATAATTGAAATTAAAACGCCAAATGTCCCAAGTATTATAGAAGCTATTCCCATTCCTCTTTTAGTCGTTTTAAGTGCTATAATTCCAAAAATAATAGCTAAAATTCCAAGTATTAATGACAAAATCATTGTAGCAGATAAAACAACAGAAAGAATTCCTAAAATCAGTGATATCACTCCATAAGTTTTATTTTCATTCATACGCTTTTCACACCTTTCATACTACAAACCATTATATCAGAAAAAATAATAAAAGCAATACTATTAAGTCTAGTATTGCCTTTTATATGTTTATCCTAAATACTCTATTACAAGTGATACAACTGGATTTATATGATAAGAATCGCTCAAGGTATCCTCTATTTTTGGAGAATCTAAATATATTGTTCTTTTAGCAAAATTAACAAGTTCAACAGTATCTGATATGTCACCTATAATTATTATTCCTTGGGAATTTAATGTTACAGCTGATTGATTATATACAAATTCACTAGCACCTGTATATATTGTATCTTCATCTACTTTTCTAAATCCTATTGATACGAAGTCGGTCTTTTTATCAAAAGATGTACCATTTGCAAATGGAACATAGGCACTAACTGAAAATTCTACTTTATATATTCCTTGTTTTTTAAAGTTTATAGTATTATCTTGTTCATTTAATACATAAATATCACCATTATCCACTTCTTTTCTTGTAAGTGGTAATCTATTTCCAGATGCCACCTCATAGCCTATATCTGGAAAATTATTATTATATGTAACAAAATAGCCAACCTTTATCTCTTCTGGTCCTACTGGACCAGTAGGGCCTATTGGTCCAGTAGGTCCTATCTCACCCTTATCACCTTTTGGTCCAATATCTCCTTTTTCTCCGGTATTTCCCTTTATTCCTTGTGGACCTCTAAAAGTCCCCGCATTTTTCCATGCATCATTTGTCTCAGGCCATATATATAAATCGTCTCCTACCGTATATGCATCGCCTACTACACCTTTTGGATGTTCTGCTAAGAGTTCATTTAAGTCATCATATGAATTAAGAATAATAAGATTAGCACCTGGTTCCCCCTGTATTCTACCAACATTTTGCCATTTATTATCTCTTGACCAAACATACAAATTTGGTCCCACAATATAAGAATCTCCTAGAGCACCAACCGGATGCTCATCTTCTAATTCTTTATATGTATCATAGTATCCAAGTATAGTAGTAGTTACTCCGTCTTCTCCTTTTGGACCACGTATTTTTCCAACATCTTTCCATGCCCCTTCATTATCCATCCAAATATATAGATTATCACCTACTAAATAGCCTTCTCCTATTTTCCCTTGTGGATGATTTCTTACTAAATCTTGATATGTATCAAAGCTTCCAAGTATTGTTACACTACTTCCATCTTGACCTCTTGGTATTATAAAATCAAGGACATGATTTTTCCCACTCCCAACATCAATAACATATGCCTTATCATCCCAATTTGTAGTAGTTGTATTTCTAATTCTTATTGTATCTGCCACGCCTGCTGGGCCAACCGGTCCAATGGGGCCTCCTACTCCTTGTGGTCCAGTAGGTCCAGTAGGGCCAACCAAGCATGGATTTTTACAACAATTACATTTTTTATTACAATAAAACATTTCCTCCACTTCTATTCCTCCTTATAAAATCTTAATTTAGAATATGAAATATTTTGTGTAATTGTTCCAAAAAAATAAAACGTTTTAATAAAACGCTTTATTTTTAATACTATTTTACTTTCTTTGCTATAATGATTATTTTCCCGTTTTCTGCATGGTTTGAAGATGTTATAAGCGTAATAGTCTTATCACTATTTTCTAGCTTAAAGTCCTTATTATATATTGTATCATTTCTTATATTTTGTATGTAATTTTTAAATTCTTCTTCACTTAAAGCTTCCATATTAGAATAATCTATTTTTTCCTTACTTACTGATTCTAAATTCTGTGTAAATATTACCGCAAAAATTTCATACTCTTCCTCATTTTCTTCAGTAATTAACTTTATTATTTTATGTTCCCTATAATAATCATAGTTTTTATAATTAAAAAGTTCACTAAACATAACATAGTTATAATTATTTTTACCATATAACACCATATTTTGATTAGACTTTGAAAAATTATAATCTTTATCTATAAATATAGAACCATTACTAGAAATATTTTTTTGGTAATCATGCTCCATATAATATTCATTGTTTATTGTCTGTAAAACGGGATAATTAATATTTGTGCCATCTATTTTTATCCAAGCCATAATATCATTATTTTGTTTCTTTAATTCTTTTAGCCTCAAAACATTACTACTAATTTCACTTTCCCCGTCTATTTGGTTTATTTCACTATATATTTTAACATTTTCAAGTGCTTTACTTACTTGATTTGCGGTATAAATATTATATAAATATTTTCCTATAAAAGATATACCAACAACAACTCCTATAACCACTACAATAAATGTTATTTTTTTAAATTCAGCTAAAAATTTGTTTTTATTTTCATTTGAATCTTTTTTCATATTTTATATTTAACACCTCAAACTTATACACTTATTCTACACCATTTTTATTATATTTTCAATACTAAAAAAAAGAATACTAAATAAATAATTATCTAGTATTCTTGCTAATTATTCTTTAAATATAGCTTCAAACTCCTCAGAGTCTATTTTTTCTTTTTCAATTAATACATTTGCTACTTTATGCAATTTATCAATATTATCTTTTAATACTTTTTCTGCATAGGAATATGCACGTGTTATTATCTCTCTTACTTCATCATCTATTTGTGCTGCTACTTTTTCGCTATAATTTCTTTGATTATTTATATCTTTACCTAAAAATACTTCATCATCTTGGCCCTGTGAAGATCCAAATGTTATTGGTCCTAATTTTTCAGACATACCGTATTTCATAACCATATTTCTTGCAATTTTACTTGCTCTATCTATGTCGCTTGACGCTCCCGTACTAATATCATCTAACACTAATTGTTCTGCGACCCTACCACCTAGTAAAGATACAATATGTTCTTTCATTTCTGATTTAGAACGATAGCTCTTATCTTCGTTAGGTTTATACATAGTGTATCCACCCGCCATTCCACGAGGCACTATTGATATTTGATGAACCGTATCATGAGTAGGTAAAAATCTAGATACAACCGCGTGACCAGCTTCGTGATATGCAGTAAGTTTTCTTTCCTTTTCACTTATAACTTTACTTTTCTTTTCAGGTCCCATCATTACTTTTACCATTGCTTCTTCTACATCTTCAACTGTTACAGTAGTCTTATTTTTTCTTGCAGCAAGTAAAGTTGCTTCATTTATCATATTTTCAAGATCTGCACCAGAAAATCCTGCAGTATTTTTTGCAATAATCTTAAAGTCAATTGTTTTTTCAAATGGCTTACCTTTACTATGTAGTCTTAATATTTCTTCTCTTGCACCAATATCTGGTTCCCCTACTACTATTTGTCTATCAAATCTGCCCGGTCTTAACAATGCAGGATCTAGTATATCTGGTCTATTAGTTGCAGCCATAACTATTATACTTTCATGAGTTGCAAATCCATCCATTTCAACTAATAATTGATTTAGAGTTTGTTCTCTTTCATCATGTCCACCACCAAGACCTGCACCTCTATGGCGACCTACTGCATCTATTTCATCTATAAATACTATACATGGTGAATTTGCTTTAGCATCGGCAAATAAATCCCTTACACGAGATGCACCAACACCTACAAACATCTCTACAAAGTCAGATCCACTAATTGAGAAAAATGGAACATTGGCCTCACCTGCAACTGCCTTTGCAAGTAATGTCTTACCCATACCAGGTCCACCAACAAGCAATACTCCCTTAGGAATTCTTGCCCCCATATCTTGATATTTTTTTGGATTCTTTAGAAATTCTACTATTTCTTGAAGTTCCTCTTTTTCTTCTTTAAGCCCTGCTACACTATCAAAAGTTACTTTATCTTTTGAACTTTTGTCATACATTTTGGCTCTATTTTTTCCAAAACTCATCGCTTTATTATTTCCGTCATTAGTTTTTCTTAACATAAATAGGAATATAAGTAAAGTTCCAACTAAAAGCAAGATATTTGGAATAAGTGGAGTTATTGTTTCCATAAAAGTTTCTCCATCAACTTTAAATTCAAACTCTCTTGCAGCAATTTTATCTTGGATTCTTTCAATAAAAGCATTAGTAGTTGGAATTTTAACTTCTCTTACTATACTTTCTTCATCCTTTAATCTTACCTTAGCACTATATCTGCTATTATCAAGAGTTATAGAACTTACTTTCCCTTCATCTATTTTTTGAAGTAATTCATCATAATTCATATCCTTAGTAACATTTGAGCTAAGAATTGAAATTAGATAAACTGCAATTCCTATTATAAGTAAATATGTTATTAATGTTCTTACTATACTTTTCTTATTCATTTTTTCTCCCCTAACTAATTTTACTAATTTTTGCAATGTCTTTTGTAATGATTTCTATACAAAACTTACTACCATATACAAACATTTTGCCTTTTTTGTGCTCAACTAATATTTTGTATATATCCTCAATGTGGGTACTAGATATTCCATTTAAATCGGATATACACATTTTTATTATTTCTCTTATACACCTAGTAGCTATTGCCTCGTGAAGTTTTATAATAGTATTTATATTAAAGCTTATGCCCAAATTATTATTTTCTATTATAGCACTCTTTATAATATTATTTGTGTATTGTGACAAAAATTCTTCTTCTTTTATCAAAATTTTCCTTGTTTTTAAAATGCTATCACAAATATTTTTACCTAAATTTTGTTTTAGAGTTGGTATAACATTTAATCTTACTTTATTTCTTAAATATATATCACACATGTTGGTTTTATCAATTTTTGCATTCAAATTGTTATTATTACCGTACTCTTCTATTTCCTCACGACTAATATCTAAAAGGGGCCTTATAATATTTTGAGTTTTGTATGATATTCCACAAAGTCCCTTAAGTCCTGTTCCTCGTGACAAATTGAGTATAATTGTTTCAACATTATCAAGACTGTTATGGGCTACTGCTATTTTAGTTGCATTTTCTTTTTTTAATACTTCGTTAAAAAATTCATATCTTATTTTTCTTCCGCACATTTCAGTAGATATTTTCCCTTTCTTTGCCTCTTTTGTAACATTTACTTTTAAATAATTAAAGGAAATTCCTAGCCTTTTGCAATACTGTTCTACATAGACTTTCTCATCTTCTGATTCTTCTCTAATCATATGATTTACATGTGCTACAACTAAACTGTAGTCTATATTATTATATTTTTTAAATTGTTCTTTTAAATTATTTAATACATTTAGTAAACACATAGAATCAGGTCCACCTGAAACAGCAACTACAATTTTGTCACCATTTTTTATTAAATCGTTCTTTACTATTGTATCATATACTTTATCTTCTAAACTAATATTCTTTAAATCTCTACTATTTTTAACCATTAACCTCTGGACCTCTATATAAATTTGCAAATTTTGTATACTCTGGAATCCAAGCAAGTTCTACTGTACCAGTTGAACCGCTTCTATTTTTTGCTATTATTACTTCTGCTATATTTTTCTTTTCTGTATTTGGGTCATAATAATCTTCTCTATGTAAAAACATTACTATGTCGGCATCTTGTTCAATAGATCCAGATTCACGAAGATCTGAAAGCATTGGTCTATGATCAGTTCTTGCTTCAGCCGCACGACTAAGTTGAGACAAAGCTATAACTGGTACATTTAGTTCTTTTGCAAGAATCTTTAGCGACCTACTTATCTCTGATACCTCTTGTTGTCTTGATGAATTTTTATTTTTAGACTCCATAAGCTGTAAGTAGTCAATTATTATGAGTCCTATATTTTTCTCAAGCTTTGCTTTTCTACACTTAGCTCTTAGCTCTGCTGAGGTAAGGCCCGGTGTATCATCTATATATATTGGCATGTCAGAAAGTCTACCACTTGCTTCTCCTAATTTTAACCAGTCTTCGCTATCTAGTTTGGCATTTTTTACCTTATTACTATCAACTTCTGATTCTGCACAAAGAATTCTTTTTGTTACCTCTTCTTTTGACATTTCAAGGTTAAATATCATGACAGGTGTTTTTTGATGTCTTGCAACATAATTTGCTATGTTTAAAACAAACGCACTCTTACCCATAGCAGGACGTGCTGCAACTATAAGCAATGCAGAATTATTAAGACCTGAGGTTTTAGCATCCAAATCTACAAAGCCTGATTCAAGACCAGAAATTGCTTTGCCAGATTTGCAAAGATCCTCTATTTCATCAAAAACATTAATCAAGACCTCTTTAATTGAGGCATATCCTCTTGAATTTCTTTCTTGAACAACATCAAATATTCTCTTTTCTGCCTGTTCTACTAGTGTATCAACATCTTCTGTTCCAGAATAACCATTTCTTATAATCTCATTTGCTGTTTTAATTAAGTTTCTAATTACTGACTTTTCTTCTACTATTTTTACATAGTTTTCAATATTTGAAACGGCTGGAACATTATCAACAAGTGTGGCAATATATGAAATCCCCCCAACTTTTTCTAATGTTCCTCTAAGTGACAGCTGATCTTTTAGCGTTATCATATCTATGCTTTTACCTATACCATAAAGTTCTAACATAGCAGCATATATTTCTTTATTATCTTCTCTATAAAAATCATCTGGTTTTAACACTTCAATAGATGCAATTATAGCATCTTTATCAACAAGCATTGAGCCTAAAACCGCCTGCTCTGCTAAAATATCATTTGGCTGAGACTTTGATATAGCTTCACCTTCCAAAACATTCACCTACAATCCTATTACAACTATTTTTAATTTTGCTATTATTCCTTCATATAACTTTATATCCACATTAAATGTTCCTACTTGTTTAATCGGATTTTTTATGATAATTTTTTTCTTATCAACTGCAATTCCTACTTTTTGATTTAGACTATCTGATATTTCTTTTTCTGTAACACATCCAAAAAGTTTTCCGCCTTCTCCTAGTTTATGTCTAAACTCGATGCATGTTTTTTCTATTTTTTCTTTTTTCTCTTCTGCTGCTTTTATTTCTTCATTTTTTTTAAACTTTATTGCATCTGTTTTTCCTTTTGCTTCATTTACTGCTTTATTGTCGGCAAGCACTGCTAATTTTTTAGGAAGTAAGAAATTTCTAGCATATCCTTCTGAAACATCTACTATTTGTAACTTTTTTCCTACTCCTTTTACATCTTGATTTAATACTACTTTCATAGTTCCCTCCTAAACTTCTATTCTCCAAAATACTCATCAATTGAATCTAAAAGTCTTTTCTTAGCTTCTTCAAGAGATATTCCTGCAATTTGTGCACCTGCAAATGTTAAGTGTCCGCCTCCGCCAATTTTTTCTAATATTGCTTGAACGTTGATATCTCCCATAGATCTTCCTGATATCATAATTACATTATCAACTCTGCTCAAAACAAATGATGCTATAACACCTGATATTGATAATAGTTCATCTGCTGCTTGTGCTGCAATTATAGGCATTTCTCCGTAACTTTCTTCTGTCATAGAAATAGCAATTTTACCCTTGATAATCTCTGCATTCTTTACTATTTCTACTTTTGCTATATATGTTTCAAAATCACTTTGGAATAATTGTTTTACTTCTGTAAGATCAATTCCAAATTTTTTAAGATATGCTGCCACTTCAAAAGTTCTAACACCAGTTTTAAACATAAAATTTTTTGTATCTATTACAATACCTGCATATATACTTTCAGCTTCCTCTGGTAAGAGTTCTATACTATCAAGATACATTAAAATTTCTGTTACAAGCTCTGAGGTTGAAGAAGAATAAATTTCATGATATGTTAAAAATGCATTTTCAATAAATTCAGTTCCTCTTCTATGGTGATCTATTATTATTACCTTTTCGAATTCATCAAGTAAATCCGGATATGCAAGATATGATTTTTTGTGAGTATCTACTACAAAAAGTACACTACTAGATGAATTTATTTTTTTTATATCATCTCTTGTTACAAAAACATCATCATAAATTCCTGTGGCCTTTACTTTATCTATAACAGCCTTTGTACTATTGTTACATTTTCCATCTATAACTATATAGACATTCTTAGAAAAAGTCTTACATATTTTAGCAATTCCTACGGCTGCACCTATACAGTCTATATCAGTGTTTTTATGTCCCATTACATATACTGTATCTGCTTTTTCTATGGTATCTTTTACTGCCTGAGCAATTGTTCTTGCCCTTACCTTACTAGTCTTTTCTACACCAATATTTGTACCACCGTAAAAGTCAAATTTCTTATCTTTTTTTATTACACTTTGATCTCCACCACGCCCAAGTGCTATATCAAGTGCTGATGTAGCAGATTTATATCTCTCATCAAGTGTTGATTCTAAGTATGAAATACCCATAGAAATCGTAACCGTAAGTTTGGTATCTTGTGATACTTCTTTTACTTTTTCTAAAATTGTAAAAGATTCTTCTTCCATCTTTTTTATATATTGTCTTTCAACAAAAATAACATACTTATCCTTATCAACCTTGGTTATTATGCCTTTATTTTGAATTGCAAAGTCAGCTAGAACTTTTGTTATTTTGGAAGTTATCTCTGCCTTTTTTATTTCATCTTGACCTTGCATAGTTTCTTCGTAATTATCTAAAAATATAATTCCTACTGCAACCTTAGTATCTTCTAAAAGTTTTTTTAATCTATCTTCTTCACTCTTGTTTATATACAAGATAAACAAAGCATCATATCCTAAAAATTTAATCTTATTTCCTATTGCAATATAGCTTTCATCATTTCCAATTTCAACACTACATTCTTTATTCTCATGCTGTTTTTCTATATCTAGAGCACTATCTATTATAACATCTTTTGGAATCGCATGAAGACATGATTTATTTTGCCACAAAACATTTGTAGGCAAACTTACTATTGCCATCGGCACATTTAAAAGGTCTAAATTCTTTTTAAGTCCATTTTCGAGTGATTCTGTAAGTTCATCAACCCTTTGTCTTCTTTTTTTTATTTCATCAATGCACGATAATACACATAGTAGCGTTAATACAAAAATAAGTGATATACCAACATAAAATGTAATTTTATTTATGCAAGAAACAATAGCTGATATTAGTATAAGTACACAAAAATATGAAATCTTTATTGCAAATATATTTACATTTAAAAAACTAATTTTATTTTTCACAAATTTACCCCTAAATAAATCCAAATAATCGTATATATTTTACTATTTTTTATTGATTTTGTCAAGATTATAAAGAGTTTAGTAAAAATTAAGAATATATTTATATTTTAATATTAAATGGTATTTTTTTGTTCTTTTTAGCAAACACTAATTGTATATATAATAACTCTTATAGTTGATTTAAATTACATTAGCTATGTTATATATTATTCTTATAGTGTTATGAGGTAAAAAAATGAACAATGATGAAAATAACCAAATTAGTAAAAATAATTTAATTAATCAAATGGCATTTGGTAAAAAAATAAGAGATGCAAGAAATAATCTTGGTATTTCCCGTGCAAAACTCGCAGAAAACGTTGGAATATCTGTAAATTTCTTAGGAGATATAGAAAGAGGTCTTAAACTTCCTAGCGTACCAAATCTAATAATGATTTCAAATATACTAAAAGTGAGCCTAGATAGCTTATTTTCAGACTCACTTGATAATATTTTATTTGAAGAAAGTGATAATTTGTACTATACTAATAGACAAAAAGCAATAATAAATTCTGTAATAAAGGCTATAACAGAAAATTTTAAAGAATAAAAAGTAAATTTATCTTTTTATTCTTTTTATTTTTCTTAGTTCATCTTTATCTTCTGCTTTTACTTTATAACTATCAATTATTTTTTGAATTGCCATATTGTATATAAAATCATCTTCTACATTTTCTTTTAAAAAACTTAAAGCCTTTTTTGGGTATTTTATATATATTTTTGACAAAGCCCAAGATATAGCCATTTTAGAGTAATATGCTTTGCTATTTATTTGTTTATAATAATCTAAAATCTTGTCTATGTATATATCATCTATATAATAATTTAGAGAAATAACAACTGCAAATCTTTGCATAAATTCTTCATCAGACTTAAAGTAATTGTCTAAAAAATCTATTACTTCTTCCTTATTTTTATTTACAAATTTTAATGTAGAACAAACCATGTCACAAATTGCCCAATCCTTTATACATGGAATATACAATTCTAATATTTTTAATCTATCATTAATTTTTAATTCATTTATATATTCTATCAAAAATCCTTTTATCATAATTTCTTCAAAGCTAAATCTATCATCTGTATCAATAATATACTTAACTTTTTCATCTAGCAAATAACTAAAATTTTTTGCCAATTTTTTTGCAATAATTCTTAAATTTGGCACTCTAACTCCTAGTATATTTCTATTTGTCATACAAATTTTTTTCTGAAAATTTATAAATTCTTTGCTTTCAATCTTAACATTTATTTCATTTATTACATATTCTTCTATACTCATATTTCACCTTACTTAAATAACTTTAAATATTTAGAATTCTTATTTATCCATCTTTGACATAAAGCATAATTTTTAGAATATTTATATACAAAGTTGTAAAATTCTTTACTATGATTTGGATAAATTACATGTGCAATTTCATGAACAACGATAGATGATATTACCTCTTGTGGCATAAATGCTAAATTAATATTAAAATTAAGCTTATGTGTTTTGATGTTACAGCTACCATATCTAGAAGACATTTTTTTAATAGAATAACCACATATATTTACTCCCATTAATTTTGAATAATAATCTATTTTTTGACTAAGTACCTCATCTAACCTTTTTTTATAAAATTTTTCTAATGCACTAGTTATTTTTTGAAGTCTTTTTTCATCATCCAAACTAGCAAAGATAATTATACAGCTATTTTGTACTTTTAAATTTACTCTTGATTTATCCACATTTTGCACAGTAAGCCTATAAAAATCACCAAAATATAAAATATTCATATCATTATTTAGCACATTTTCAATTTGGTAACTTCTATTTTCCATATACATCTCATACACTTTTGCAGCGTTATCATATATTATATTTAGTGCTTTAGCCTCACTTACATACTTAGGCTTATTAATTCTTATCTTACCATTTTTGACATATAATTTTACACTTTTTGTATTTTTAATAGTTTTAATTTCTACTGGTATATCTACTCCAAATAATTTTATATAAATACATTCTTCATTTTTATTACTCATAACTATATTATAGATTACTATTTAAAATTTTTCAAGTAAATAAAGAACTGACAAAAAAAGATGAACTTTTTTTATAGTTCATCTTAAAAATAAATATTAACAATTTAATTATTCAGCTTTTGTGCCACATTCTGGACAGAATTTTTGATTAGCTTCAAGCACTGTTCCACAATTTGAACATTTCTTTACCTGTGGTATTTCTGGTTTTTTAGTTCCACATTCTGCACAGAATTTTCCATTACATTTAATTTTACAATTAGGACATTCCCATTCATCAGCAACTGGTTGTGCAGTTACTACTTGATTTACTTTTGGCTCGGCTGGGCTTGCAACTGAACCTGCTGTTTGATTAGTCCAAGGACCTGCTGCTGCTCCACCAACGATGCCATTTGATGCCATATTCATCATACCGATTCCCATAAATCCGTTAGCTGCACCATTTGCATTATTTGCTGCACCTTCAACAGCATTTGCATAAGAACCAACAAGTTTTCCTTGTTGCATCATAGAGTTTGAAGCAAGTTGATAATCTTTTACTGCTGTTTTTGCCTCTTCTGTTAGAGTTACTCCCTTTAAATTAAAGTTAACAATTTTAATTCCTCTTTTTTCTACGCCTTGTTTAAAATCTCTTTCTGCTATTACATCTTTAATTTCTGATCTTAGGGCTCCTAATTTTTCAACAGATATTGGTTTTTCTTCTGTTCCAAGTTCTTGGATAACTTCTGATAAAACTTCTTCTGCTTCTGAACGCATTTGCATTCCCCATTTAGATTCAATACCAACTAAATCTTCAGTTTTAAATACATCTGCTGTACCAGCTATTTCTTGCATGAAAAGTGCTGGATCAGTAATTTGAATTGTATATGTACCATGGCATTTTATTGAAACTAAAAGTGGTTGAAAAGTTCCTGGACACATAGCATTTGGTATCTTACGAGTCCAATCTGAAAAATCAAGTGGATTACTTGTTCCAAATGTTGCACCTGGTACTTCATGAATATTGAAGAAGAATACAGCTTGTTGTTTTGCAGATGCTCCATTATATGTAAATCTTTGCCACATTTCTTTAAATACATCACCAAATTGTCCTGCAAAGAAAGATGGTGTAGAAGATGAATCAAAAGTATAGATACCTTCTTCAGCTGTTGCTTCAATTACACGTCCATTATCATATATAATAGCACATTGTCCTGGTGCAACAATAATTGTACTTCCATTTGATATTACACCATTTGGTGTAGTAACTTTTTTCATTAATATTTCTTGGCCCATTTCCTCACAACGCAAGGCCTCTTTCCATTGGTCATGAAAAGTAGAGCCTACTGCTGATGCTGCTGCTTTTATTAATCCCATTTTAAATTCCCCCTTTAAATAAAGATTGTTATCTACTTTGTATTTGTTACAATTTTATAACAAATCATTACATGTATTATATAATTTTTTTGACTATTTGTAAAGTCCTAAACAATACAATTTTATCTAATAGACTCTAAACTACTTAAAACAAAGTCATGATCATCTGTCACAATAACATTTCCACAATATTTACATTTTCCAGAAGATGTTACCTCTGTTGGAGCTCCACATGATGGACAAGATGTTGTTTTAACTTCTGTGCCATTTTGTGTTTTTCTTCCAAGTGTTCTAGTAAATTTTAAATTGTAACTCATATTCCAGTAAGTATCCTTATTTCCTTCTAGTAATGCTTTTGTATTAGCATCTATTATATAATCTTTCATTTTAGCATTAAGTCTTACAGTTATAGTCTCTTTTGATCCATCTACTTTATAATCTGTAATAGCTGCATAACTTACTGATACTCTTTCAACAACATTTATTTTGTTATTTTTAATATATTCATTTAATTGGGTACTATGTTGTTCAAATAAATCTTTTGATTCAAATGTTCTTATTGTTTCAAAATCTCTAGCTGTCCATGCAGTTTGCATTTTTACAAATAAATCTTTTGCCCACATTAGGAATTTTTCTTCTGAGAAGTTAGGATCATTTTCCCTTATTTTATCTACAACTTTTTCTAGATTATTTGATGGTACTGATCTTGAAACATTATTATTTGTCTTTTTGTTTGCACTACTTACTGTATTAGCTACAGCAATTATTATAATAAGAACCATTGTTATAAAAACTCCAATACCAAAAGTTCCAATATCTCCATCCCCATCGCTGTCTGAGTAATCCCATGAACTACTTGAATCCCAAGAGCTACTAGAATAATCACTTCCGCCACTGTCATAGCTATTAAAATTTCCCACATCTGCTAAAACAAAGGCAGATGTCATTAGAATAAATACAAAAGTTAAAATTAAAAGTAACTTTCTAACCTTTTCTTTTTTCACTAATTTCACCTACCTTATCATTATTTTTTATCACTTTTCTTACTCATCATATACCACAAAGGTGATGCTATAAATATTGAAGAGTATGTACCAACTAACACACCAATTATAAGTGGTAAAGAGAATTGCATAAGAACTTGTTGTGAATTAATATATGCTAGAACATACATTATTATTACAACCACTACTGTTGTAACTGATGTATATATAGTTCTTGTAATAGTTTGTTTTAAACTTACATTTATAGTTTCATATAAATTTTTAGATAATGATATTTTCTTTTTATTTTCTCTTATTCTATCATAAATTACAATTGTATCATTTATTGAATATCCTATTATAGTAAGTATTACAGCAATAAATACAGAGTTTATTGGTAATTTAAATATTCCATATATTGCAATTATAAATAATGCATCGTGAACCAACGCAAGTATTGCAGAAATTGCAGCTTTTATACCTAGTGTTTTAAACCTTAAACATATATATATAAGTATTAAAATACAAGATACTCCTAAAGCAAGTAACGCAGAGTTTATTAAGTCTTTCCCATAAGCTGGCTCTATACTTCTTATAGATGGCTCTTCCATATTAGTATATTTTTCCTTTAAGCCTGCTACAACTTTATCTTGCATGTCAGTAGGAATTGGATCAATAGTTATTGTAACCCTATTTTCACCACCAGTAGTTTTTTGAACAAGAGGGCTTTTATCTGTTATGTTTTTTATAATGTTTTCTATATCTGTATTACTATATTCTTCCTTTAAATCTGTTTCAACAACCACTCCACCTCTAAAATCTATATCATAAGTAAAGCCTGTTACAAAACCATAAGTTATTCCTCCAACAATTACCAAAAGTGAGAATATAAGTGCAACATATCTATATTTTAAAAAGTCCATACTAATTCTCCTCCATTTTTGTCTTTATTCCAAACAGCCATGGGTGATTAGCCTCTAATGGAACTAATTGTTTTAATAAATACTTTGTAAGTAGTATTGCAGTTATCATACTTGAAAGTGTACCTATAACAAGAGTTATTCCAAAACCTTTTATAGTACCTGTTCCAAAAATATAAAGTAACATAGCAACTATAAAAGTAGTAATATTTCCATCAATTACTGCTGTCATTGCATTTTTGAAGCTTCTTTCAAAAGCTTTTTGCGGTGCTATTTTATTTTTAAATTCTTCTTTTAATCTTTCAAATATTATAACATTGGCATCAACTGCCATACCAAGCGATAATATAAGACCTGCTATTCCTGGTAAAGTTAGAGAAATTCCAAGTTGTGCCATTACATTTATTACTATTCCAACATAACCGATAAGCCCTAAAGAAGCGACTACACCTGGCAATCTATACACAATAATCATAATTAGTGCTACTACAACTACACTAATTATGGCAACATATGCACTTACTTCTAAAGCTTTCTGACCTATATATGGTCCTACATACTCCTTATTTATAATATTTAGGTTAAAAGGTAATGCTCCAGAATCAATTAACATTGCATATTCTTTTGCTGCATCCCTTTTTTCAGCATATGTACCACTAAGTGTAATTATAGCAGAATCAGATTCAATTTTTTCATTTACCATAGGTGCCATAAGTTCATCTTCATCTAAATATATAGATAATGTTTTTCCGACCAATTTTTCAGTAGCAGAAGCAAATTTTACCTTTCCCTCATCACTAAAATTTAACACAACATGTGGTGTATTAAAACCAGTTGCATCAATTGGCTCTTCACTATATTTTGCAGATTTAATATCGTCACCTGCCAATAGTACATTTCCATCTGAATCTCTAAACTCTATTTTTGCAGTTTTATCAAGTCCTTCTACTACTGATAGAGGATCTTTTGATGTATCAGAAATATCAGCAGGTATCTCTACATAAATTCTTGAAGTAGCTGTATCTTGACGTACATAATAGTCAAAAATATTTTTGGATTCTAATCTTTTTTTTATAACTGCCTCTGATTTTTTTAGGTCATCTGAAGTTATTTGACTACCATCATCTGATGTAGCTTGATATACTATGCTAACTCCACCACTAATATCAAGTCCAGTTTTTAAATCATTTATATCATTTACTATCTTTTTATCTTTTATTTTAAGTCCAAATATTGCAAGGTATGTTATTACTAAAATAACAATCAAGCATATAATGAATTTTAATATATTAGCCTTTTTCACGTTTAAAACTCCCTCCTAATAACATGCTTATTATACTATCTTAAAATTTGTTAGTCAAGATTTTACCATTATATTTAGACATTTTTTGCTTGTGAAATATTTCTGTAAAAAAAATCGTGAACCTAAAAATAATTTTCCTAGTTCACGGCTTTTTTAAGCTTAAAGATAAAAAATATTTAGATGTTTGCACATAACAAATCTAATAGAAAGTCTAATTTTTTTCAATATTTTTTATCTCATCTTCTGATAAACCTGTTACTTTGCATATAAAATTAATATCTGCATTTTCTTTTAACATA